>JAVWBH010000005.1:7677-24988 GCA_036649595.1 Bacteroidales bacterium | reverse complement strand
AATCTAATTGTCGTGAAATATTGTAGCGTTACTCCAGTCTTAAAAATGGCTATCTGACGATATCCTCTCTTTTCTGCCTGTATTATTGAATTATTATAATCCACATCATGCTGCAATATAACAGGATTAATTATATCGCAGTAGGTTTTAAGAAGCCACGACCCGTTGCAAAACTGTAAATAGAGATCCCACAGAGTAAAAGGGAAGATTTATTAATCTTATTTTTTTTCCGCTCACACTCATTATTTCATCTATAGAAAAAGGGTTAGACCACACCCTTATAGCTATATCATGATTGGTTCCCTCCATGAAAATATGCAGAGACTTTAGTTTTGCGTTATGCCCTGATTTCACTTCAATAGGAATTACTTTATTATCATATTGAATAATAAAGTCCACTTCTGCATCCGAACCTTTTTTCTCCCTGACCCAAAAGTTCCTTTTGGTAGAAACCCGATAGTCAATCGCCAGTAACTCTTGCGCAACGATTTGTTCAGCTATATGTCCTCGCCATGCATCCAATATGTCTTTTGCACCGAAGAGCTCTTTCTGAAGTTTTACAGAATAGTTAACCAACCCCGTATCTAACCATATTAATTTAGGTGTTCTTTTTAATTCAGGATATATAGGAAGAATATAGCCGGTAGAGGGATAAACAAGTTCTATTAACATCGTTTTTTCGAGCGTACGAAATGCTTCACCCATTTCTCTCGATTTATAAGCCGACCCGGCGAATCCGGCCAATGTTACTGACTGGGCAGCAAAAGCCCACCCTTGATTTAATATATGGCGAATCACATTTGTGTGGGTCTGATTCTTAGAATACTTTTCCACATCATCCTTATACCCCTGCAACAGGGTCTCGTAAATATCATTTATAGAAACCAGGTCTTTGTTTTCTACATAATGGGCAACCACTTCCGGCATTCCTCCGATTAATGTATATGTATTGAAGTATTGCATTACTTTCGAATGTAATACTTCGGGAAGAGTTGCTTCCTCAATAACTTTTACTAATTCATTTTCTCCTAATGCCCCTAAAAATTCAATGAATGTACAGGGGCGAATGGCCATGTATTCAACCCGTCCGACCGGAAAAGAAATATGTACATCTATCAGACTCTCTAATAAAGATCCGGCTGCTATTACATACAATTCAGGTAGAGACTCAAAGAAATATCGTAGTTTGGCTACTGCTTGTGGGGAGTTTTGAATCTCATCTATAAAAAGAAGCGTCTTTCCGACCTTACGTGGCTTATTGCAGTATAAGAAAATGGCAGTTAAAATATTATCTACCGACAATGTTGAATCGAACAGAGCAGCTGCTTGTTGATCCTCTAAATTAATATATAAATAAGTATCGAAGTCTTTGCTAAATTCATTTACAAGTGTTGTTTTGCCGACCTGCCGGGCTCCCCGTAAAATAAGCGGCTTTCTATTTCCTTTGGTTGCCCATGTTCGTAATTGCTTGAGTGCATTCCTTTGAAACATATATCATCTATTGTTTTAATAATATTACAAATATAACCAATTGTAACAAAGTGACGGTGTATTTATGGTGTAATTGTAACAAAGTGACGGTATGTGTGTGATGAAATTGCAACAAAGTGACGGTGTAATAATAATTAAGATGTAACAGATTAGGACACAAAGTCAGGGGAGCTACTTTCCCTCATATCATCCACAAATAAGCGCGTCGGTTCATTATATTAATTATGTATCTACAACATTATGCTTCTACTAAATAATTGCTTAATCCGAAGTAATGTATTTACCCGCCATTATCTGCACCACGAATATTTACCCTCTTCTTGCGCGTAAATATTACGAACAAATACATTATTTACGCATAAGTAGTATTTATATAAGCTCCCCTCAAAATCGACTTTTATTGGAAAATATATTTTGGGGTATAACAACATAAGAATTAAAGGATATTAAACGGAATGAGCCCGGTACAATACCCGGGCTCATTTTGTTTAATATCCTTTTTATCGTTTCAGAACCGGAATGCTCTGGCGGATTCCGTTATTTCGGATAACGATCCAGTAGTTTCCCGTAGCCAATTGGCTGATATCGATCGAAGAAACCGTATATTCCGATTTCAAAATGACTCCTTGGGCGGAAACGATCTGCACTTCTTCCATGATACCTGCGCGAAAAGTAATAAGTCCGCTGGTTGGATTCGGATAGATCGAGAACGGGCGTTGATCTGATATTTCAGTAATCGCCAGGTCGATATCCGGTTTCTTATTTGCGAAAAGTTTAAATTCATTAGCCGGCAATGTTATCGGGCTGTTTTGGTTTAAACCGGTTATCGGTAGTTGTTCACCTGTCATCAGTTCATGCCAGATACCGGTAGTCGGAAACGCCGGATAGATACTGCCGGATGTTTGGGCAAAGTTGGCAATCACAATTAAAGTCAGATCCGGATGGTTTATTTCTAAACGGCTGCCTGCAATAAGGTTGGATGGAGTCCACTTTAACGTAGCCGATCCGTCAAATAAAGCAGGATAGTCGCGGCGCAAAATAAATAAAGTAGCATATAAGTCGTATAACCCTTTTCGCCGTTCATCATCCAGATATTCCCAGTGCAAAGGTTTTCTTCCGGTGCGGCCGTTTGTTTCGATAGAGATATCGTATCCCATCTCTTCAAATTGCCAGATCATCTTAGGGCCGGGTACAAGCATACTGTATAAGGCAGCAAGTTTGGCCCGGGCTATCCGCTTTGTAAGAGATAGTTTCATGTTAGGGATACCCTCGCTTTGCGATTTATACATTGTTCGTTCTTCATCATGACTTTCTGAAAAACCAACCAGCGAGTTAAACGGCATTGTCTTACCATCGGCATAAATACCACTCACATCTGCTTCTGTGCCTTTCAGTATGTTTCCGAAAGCGCCATTCATATTGCGCCAGAGCAACATACCCTCTTGCGCCAGTACTTTTTCTTCGGAAGAGGAGCAGAAATGCTCCAGTATGACTACGGCATCCGGTTTGACAGCTCTGATTGCCCGGTTGTAATCTTTCAGGATATCAATACGTGACTGGTCATACATCGAAGCTGTTGATTCTGTCGACGGTTTATTGGTAAATCCTTTGGTCAGGTCGAAACGGAAACCGTCGAATTTATATTCTTCGAGTAAAAATTTCAGGTTTCGCTTAACAAATGCGCGCGTATATTCCGATTCATGATTGAAGTCATAAAAGACAGAGTAGGGGTGGGGGGCCGATACGTTAAACCACGGGTTATCGGCTGTGGGTTTTGTGCCGTCAAAATAGAGTTTGACAAACGGCATATCCTGATCTGCCTGGTTGTAAACCACATCCAGTAATACGGCAATCCCCCGGCGATGGCATTCGTCGATAAAGCGTTTGTACATTTCTTTGGTACCGTATGCCTTGTCCATGGCGAAATAAAAGATCGGATTATATCCCCAGCTGTCATTGCCTGAAAACTCCTGACATGGCATCAGTTCAATGGCTGTGATACCCATTCGCTGCAGATAGTCCAGCTTATCCGTTACTCCGTTAAGATCACCGGTTGCGGTAAAGTCTCTTATAAGCAGTTCGTAAATAGAGAGGGAAGCCTGATTTTTTACTTTAAAATCGTTGATTTGCCAATGATAAGCGGGTTGTTGCGTCTGGATAACGGCAACCGGCCCATTCGTTTTTCCGGTCGGATAAGGTTTGATATTCGGATAAGTGGAAGTCGGAATATAGGTATCAAGTTCATGCAATATTTTTTCCGTATATGGATCTGCAATCCGAATCGGAGCACCCGACACCGAATTCACCAGATACTGGAACCCATATTCTTTTCCCGGCTCAAGATCAGTCAGCGTCAGCCACCAGTAATCACCGTCTCGTTTCATCTGATATTTATTCTGTTGCGTCCAGTCGGAAAAGTCGCCCACAATGAATACAGACAATTTGCCGGGTGCGTGTAAAACCAAAGTAGCGCGGCCCGGATCGTCAGAATAGTTGATACCGTCTGTTAATCCGGCCGGACGCGGCTCGTTTTCGGCACCTTCTACTACACATACCGTTGTGGTTGCAGATACTGTTTGCCCGTTGAGGGTAGCGGTTGCTTTCAGGATATAATCGCCTGCTACGGCGAATGTATGCTTATAAGTTAATGTTGTTGCCGACGGGAGCTGCTTTGCTTCTGTGTCATTGATCGACAAGCGTAAATGGGCAGGAGCGGAAGCGGAAAAAGAGATGTCCAGCGAACTGCCGGCTGCGAGGGCATAATTCCCTGCCGGATTCGTAAAAGCAACCTGCAATCCGGATTCGTGCAGATCAACGAAGATATCGCCGTTTGCCTCTGATTTTCCTTCTTTTGACGCAGTCGCATCCCGAAAAACGAAGGCAAGTTTTTCAACCACCTCATTTTCGTTTAACTCATAATAGGTTTTCAAATTCGGAATAGTCAGTTTCCACTGATTTTCGCCGACAGACTCCATTTTATATTTCGGACTGTTGTCTTTCCACTCGGGAGCATGTTTCCAGTCAGAATTTCCTGTACTTTCGTTTGTGATGACACCCGTATGCGCATAACAGCTGGTTGCCCCCGTCATTCCCCGATTACCCCGGGTAGCATCAAAGTAAACGATAATCTCGCCGGTATAATCTTTTTGTATAAAGGCGGGTGAGGTAGTTACCTGTGCAACCCCCCAAAAGGAGGAGAGCAGCAGAATTAACCAGATGAGTGTTTGTCTTATATTCATAGTAAATTTTATTTTTAATGAATATTAAAAAGGCAATCTTCACAGATTGCCTTTTTTGATGTAATAGATCTGCCGATATTATTTTTTCACCAATGTGCAGGTGTATTGAGCGGCATCTTTCAGATTCAGCGTAATAACATATGTACCATCCTGAGTAACCGGAATATTATCCCCTCCGAATGTCAGGTTATTCAAATCGCCTCCTAAATTAATATCCCAACCGTTGTTGGCGCGGAATTTAAACTGTTTGCCCGATTTCAGCGTAGTTGTAATCGAATAAGAAGATGTTTCAGCATCAAATGTCATTTTAGTAGAAGCATCCCAGCTTCCTTCTGTGGCATCGCCGATTAATCCGAAAGTTTCGATCGGTTCTGCGCTCCAGGTCATTTTGTCTAAAGATGCCTTCAACAGATAGAATCCGGCAGGTACTGACATATTTCCGGCACCTCCGTCTGTGCTTAATGTCTGATCGCCGCCATTGCCATAATTTGTGCCATTCCAGCTTTTTTCGGAAGTAAATTTAAATTCGCCGTCCAGGCTGAAGAAGCCCTGATAGCTCTTCATGTCGGTAGAATATACATATCCGGCATGTTCTGGTTTCCATCCTTCCGGTTTTTGATGATTTCCGACTACATACAGATACGGGCTTCCGGTGAATGGTTCGATAGAATAAGTGTATTCCATCATATTCAGCGTGATTTTTACGTATCCCGGATCTTCGATTTTACCTGCTTGCGGATTGACTGTGATCAACGTTCCGGTCGCATCGGTTGATCCGTCTACTTCAACACCCAGTACGCCGTCGCCGTCAATCGTATTTTTGTCGATAAGCGATTTCGGAATGATCTTCCAGTAGTTATTACCGGTTGTTTTCACAATCAATGTGAAGATAGGATCTTCATATACATCTTTGCCACTGTGTTGGAATGCGATTGCGTCATCCGCGCTCCAGCCGCACATATTTCCCACCAGATAATATCCGGGTTCGATATAAGGTGCTTCGGGAGTTACGGTCAGATTGATTTCGGGAGCGCTAAAGCGGGTTACCTGGCCTTTTATGTCGGCAAAGGCTGTAATAACAGTCTTGATTGTGCGCTCTTCCGGGCGTTTACCATATAATTCGACAACTGCACGCTGTAACTCTTCTTTAGTCAGCTTGCCCTGAGGGTCGAGTGTTATTGTCAGTTTGCCGTCCAGTCGCACTTCATGTGTAAATACCGCTTCGGCAACTACCGGATCTGTATAGGTGCAAACCGCCAACATTGAATCGGCAGAAACTTTTGCCAGTTCGATCGGAGCTACCGCCGCAGAGGTAAAAGAAACACCGGCTTTCGCATCTTCGTGCTCCCATCCTTGGGGTGGGGCCGGTAGTTCGCTGTCTTCCACGCAGGCGCTTAAGCCGAAAAGAAGGAGCGAGAGGGTATATAGAGATAGTTTTTTCATTTGTATATAATTTGATTTTTTACATTAAAGTCAAATGTGCCATTTAATAATCAATTATTTTAAGCTCGCCGAACCTGTCATGAAGTTCAGGTATACTTTCTCTCCGACTGCTGCCGAAATACGATCCTGATCATTACCTGCTCCGCGATATGCGATTTTACCTCCAAAGAAGATGAATTCTGTTTTCCACCAGTCGGTATTTAGTTTTACACACATACGCAGACCGCCTTCGCCCGGTACGGCTTTTATTGCAGGAGAAATGAAGTCGCCCTCTTTTGTTTCCGGTACGGAGAACAAATCTTCCGGCTTCTGATCCCAATTGCCTACGGCGTCACCGGTCAGATATACGTTCGGTTTGTTAAACTCAACGGTATAATTACGGTCTCGTCCGCTCAACGTAGTGCGTACTACCATCAGATACCAACCGCTTTTGCCGATCTTGATATTACCGTCTTTGTCGGAAATGGCTGCATCAGCTTCTAATTCACCATCGAAGGTCGTACCGGTAAAACTGAACTCGGTTTCACTGTCTTCTTTGATTTCGTTAAATTTGATTTCACCATTTTCCTCAAGGTATACAATGTGCCAGAATGCTCCCGGTGTACTGTGAACAGGTACCATTTCTATCGCATGGCTACCCCATTCCCATCCTCCGAGGGCTGAACCTACCATATTCATTTCTGTAGGAAGTTCTACCGGAGGTAATGCGAAATGCAGACGGCAGTTAGACAGTTCTACAATATTGGAGGTTATCGGCTCCAGCCCGTTGGCCACAGTGGCGCGGAGTCGGAGGTAAACAGGAAGCGTTAACGGAAAGTCTTCTTCGGCTTTTCCCGCTGCCAGGCCTAAGTTGGTTGCCGCCACGGCAACTTCCGATGCCTTCACTTCCATTTTCGCCATCGTGTAAGTTGTTTTCAGAGTCTCGAAACTTTCTGCCGTTTTAAAATCGGGAGTCAGCGATACCTGTACCTGATAAGTCGTTACAGCTGTATAGCCATAATCCGGCTGAGAACAGGTGAGCTCAATTGCCGTTGATTTTTCCAGATCATACAGGTAGTTTTCTGCATAAGGAGGAGTATTGAGCACAAAAGAGGTCGGCGTTTGTAAAATTGTTTTATCATCCTCTTTGCAGGAGGGGAAACATAGCATCCCGGCTACGATCCCGGTAAATAATATACTTTTTTTCATATCTGCTTCTAATTAATAACCCGGGTTTTGAACCAGATTTGTATTTGTATTCAGATCACTGGCCGGAATCGGGAACAGGTTGTATTTGCTGTCTACACTTCGTCCCTCTTTTACATGTCCTTTCCATGCCCATAATTTAGACTCACTGGTCAATTTGTTATAACGTACGAGGTCTGAGCGACGATGGCACTCCCATGCCAGTTCACGGCCTCTTTCGTCTAACACATCATTTAATGTGTAAGAATTATAAGGTGTTACCTGTACGCGTTTGCGAATCATATTGAAATAATTCAGACCCTCTGCTTCGGTAATGTTTCCGGCATTTCGTTTGGCACATTCGGCCAGCATCAGGTATACGTCGGCCATGCGGAATACAACGAAATCGCAATCCATGAATACGCCATGTTGACCTTTCGAACCGTCTTCTTTCAGATTCGAATACTTCATATAAGCATATCCGTCTGTGAAAGTACCCACTTCGTTGATCTCTTTCTTGTGTTTTTCCGTATAGAAGTTACCGCGTAGGTCATTGTCTGAAAACTGATCTACAAATTCAGGAGTCACGCGGATACCGCCCCAGCCTTCAGAAGCTCCGACCCGGTCAGACCAGTCGCCATGGGTCATCGCACAAATCATAAACGTAGTACCTCCGTAGTTTTGCGCATTTACGCCATCCTGATACACGCTGAAAATAATTTCCGAACCCCAGAACCGATCATTGTCTGCTCCGAATAGCGCTTTAAAATTATTCTCGAGCGTATAACCGGCATTGATCAAATCCTTACACACGTCTACACATTTATCGTAAGCCTTAACTTTGGCATATACTTCTGCATTCAGGTATAGTTTAGCCAGAATCATTTTAGCCACTCCCTGGTCTACACGGTATTTTTCATTCTGGCGCGCAGGTTTCAATAAATCGATAAAACCGGGTATCTCTTCGTTTACAAGCCAGTTATACAGTTCTGCACGAGAGATCTGTTTTGGCAGTACTATCCCGCCAACTTCGATATCCTCTGTTACGAACGGTACATTTCCGAACATGTCAATCGCATGGTAATAGCTTAAAGCACGTAAACAACGGGCTTCTGCAATCCAGGTCTGCATCTGTTCCGAATTGTAACCCGAACTGCGGGCCTGACGTATGAATTCGTTGCAAATCGAAATCTGATAAAACAGACGGCTGTACATAGCCCCGATAAATACGTCGGAAGTTGACCATTTTAGTCCGTGAAGATCTTGTACCGTCTGGTCCACCCAGGCCATTACACCTTCGTCGGTAGGTAATTCATTCAGATTATACAGCGCGCGCAGGTATTGTCCGAAGCCTCCGTCGATACCGCTGATATCCGGATCACTATTCGGCCCTTCGGGAGCACTTACAGAGAGTCCCGAATAGCATTTAGCCAGTAGTTTAATGTAATCCTCTTCGCTGGTAAAAACATTGCCCGGCGTATTCAGGTTCGGATCAATTGGTTCTACATCCAGGTCGCCGATACAAGAAGTAAGCGCACCTGCTGTGATCAGGGCTAATCCGCATAATATTTTATTGTATATTTTCATCTGTATATAATTTATTTTTTACATTAAAGTCAGATGTGCCATTTATATACCTTTCGTAAGGTATCTCTCCAACAGGGGAGTTATGGCGATTTCATCGTATGTATGTATTATGGGTTAGAAAGTAAGAGAAGCTCCCAGTAAGAAGGTTGTCGGGCGTGGATACATGTTGTTATCAATCCCGTTGAATACTTCCGGATCGAGTCCCTTGTATTTTGAAACGGTTATCAAGTTCTGTGCCGTTACGTAAGCGCGCAGGTAATTCGTGAAATCATATGCGAGCGTGATTTTATCGATTTTGAAATAATCGGCGCGTTTTACATAATAATCCGACATATACTGGCCTTGCTTAAACCCGGTTGAAATCGCTGAAGATACCGGATTCGAAACAAAATTGTTCGTCCATAAATCGTTCAACATTTCATTTTTAGAACTGATATTGTCATATACATAGTTTCCGAAAGCCGCGCGAGCAGCTACACTGAGTGTCCATTTCTGATAGCGTAGATTGGTATTGAATCCGAGCATTACGTCTGGCGATGCTTTGTGATGTACGTAACGGTCTTTATCGTTTAATACGCCGTCGCCGTTGCGGTCTACATATTCTCCTTCAATCGGTTTTCCGGTCTGGTCATATACTTGCTGGAATACATAGAAAGAGTTTACCGGTTGTCCGACTTGTTGTACCTGAACCGTATTACCCGTACCACCGCTGATACCCCCTACCAATACTCCGACATAGTCGGGATCGTTGCTGGCTGTAAGTTTGGTGATTTTGTTTTTATTCCATGTGTAGTTGAATCCGAAATCCCATGTCCAGGCCTTGTTGTCGATCGCAATTACGTTGATGGCAGCCTCTACCCCTTTATTTTCCAGATTACCTACATTCTTGGTAATGTAATTGGTCAGGTTAGTACCCGCTGCTTCCGGTACATGATTCAGCAAGTCATTGGTTTTACGATAATAAATATCCACGTTACCGTTGATTCGGTTATTCCAGAAACCATAATCCAAACCGATGTTATAGGTTTCTGTCTCTTCCCATCTCAGGTTAGCCGCATACCCGTTTGGTGTAACCGGCATAATCAATTGGTCGCCAAACATGTAATAGGAACCGGCAAGATGGTTCTTATAGGTTGGAATCGCTCCGTAATCGGGACCAATATCCTGCTGGCCGGTTTTACCGTATCCCAAACGTAGTTTCAAATCACTTAAAACCGGAGCGGTAGGTTCCATAAATTTCTCATTGATCACACGCCATGCAAATGCTGCTGACGGGAAGAAACCCCATTTGTTGTTTTTGAATTTAGAAGTTCCGTCTCCGCGGGCGGTAAATGTCAGGAAGTATTTATCCATCAACGAGTAATTCAGACGTCCGAAGAAGGATACCAGATAATTCTCTGTTTTGAAAGTCTTGTTCTTGTATTCCTTATCGCGGTTGTTATTAGCCACATCTCTGCTTTTTTCTTCCCGATAGAAATGTTGCCAGGAATATCCCCCCATGATATCGAATTTGCTTTCTATCGACGTCATGTCTTTGTTATAGGCAAGATAGGTCTCTAAAGACTTGTCCCGGCGAGACTGAGAATAGTCGGTACGCACACCCGATCCGAGTTGAGTTTTATCGTGTAAAGACATTTCTGATCCGACCGGAGTTTCTACATATCCATCCGAGTCGGATGCGTCCAGTCCTAAGTTCAGGTTAGCCCGCATATCCGGCAGGAAATGGAATTTATAATCGAACTGTGCATTTCCGATAAAGCGTTTTACAGTCGATTTGTCCACTTTGTCATGCAATAAGGCTACCGGGTTGGAAGAGGCCATATTGTTTGGTTTTCCTTCTTCTGTTAACCAGGCGGTATAACCTCGGATTCCGGCATCGCTATACACCGGCTTGGTCGGATCATAGTTGATTGCTGCACCAATTGCATCCTGATTTGCAAAACGGTTACGGACATACATTCCTTTTCCGTTTAAAGCTATTCTCAAATGTTCATCAAAAAAGGTCGGATTCAGGTTGAAAGAGAGAACGCCCCGTTTCATATTGGAGGTTTTCAATACACCGTCCTGATTGATAAAGCCTCCCGAAATGCGATATGGGAGCGCATCCATGAATCCCAGTTTATTGGTTGATCCGTTTACGCTGACATTCGCTTCTTCCGAGAATGCGGTCCGGTAAATCTGATCCTGCCAGTTGGTATTGGCATAGCGTCGTTCGCCGGTAACGGGATCGGTATATCCCAATGCTTTGTAAGCGGCATGATCCGTACCATACAGGTCGGTAATAGCCTGCATCATTTCCGTACCATTCAACACGTCGATCTTATCGGTCAGGTAGCTGACCGAAAAAGCAACATCAGCATTTACTTTTACGCCCTGGCCTTTTGCTCCCTTCTTGGTGGTGATCAAAATTACACCGTTCGAAGCCCGCGAACCGTAAATAGCAGTAGCAGAAGCATCTTTTAGTACAGTAAATGTTTCAATATCATTCGGGTTAATGGTTGATAGCGGATTTTTCATTCCTGAAATTCCTGTATTTGAAATAGGGAGTCCGTCTACAATGATTAACGGATCGTTAGAAGCAGACATCGAAGAACCTCCGCGAATTCGGATGGTGGCTCCTTCGCCCGGCGCACCGCCACTTGTTGTGATCTGTACACCCGGTGTTTTTCCTTGTAGCAGTTCCATCGGATTCGAAACGGCTCCTTTATTCAGTTGATCGGCCTTAATGGCTGCCACCGAACCGGTAGCGTCGCTTTTCTTTACCGACCCGTAGCCAATAACGACCGTTTCTTCAAGTGCAACGGCATTTTCCTGTAATACGATAGCAATAGGTTTTGATGTAGCCTGAAATTCCTGAGGGACATAGCCGATAAATGAAACAACCAGCGTGGTTCCTGGTTTTGCGTTTAAGAGGAATTTACCGTCTACATCGGAGATTACGCCATTCGTGGTCCCTTTTTCCACGATGTTAGCACCGACAACCGGAAATCCGGCGGCATCTTTTATGATCCCCCGCACTTGGATGTCTTGTGCAAATGCTCCGATACATGTAACCACACTCAATGAGGTTGTCAGGAGTGCTTTCTTTTGGGAAAGAACAAAGTGCATCATGCAGATTTTGTTTAAGGTTATTAATAACTATTTGTTTTTGTGGTTAAGAGGAAACGCTTTTTAGAAAAGGTTTCCGGAAAGGAAAGCCTGACGGCCGGTGAGCATGGCAAATCAGGATGTGTCTTTTAATTTATCTCATGGTTTTATTTTAGAGTTTTGATAATTCTGTGTTTCATGGCTTAATTGAATCCCCGTTCTTATCGATTCTCTTTATGAATTATTTAATTACGGTATGCCTGATAATTGATCGGCTTACTGATGCAAATATATCTTCCCTTGTATCTCAAAGTTCGACGGGATGGCCTTTTTACAAAAAAAAACACTGCAAACGTTTGCGATAACGATTGAAAAAATCAAAATAAAGAAAGGGGGCTATTTATAATTAATTAAATCTTGTTACATTTGTTTTGTTACTAACTTGAATCTATGGCCAATACTGTTACCATTAAAGATCTTGCCCGCATATTGGGAATATCTGTTTCTACTGTTTCTCGTGCTTTAAAAAATCATCCTGATATTAGCGTGGATACCCGCAACGCCGTACAGGAATTGGCTAAAAAGATGCATTACAAACCCAATGCAATAGCTTTGAGCTTGCGCCAGAAAAAGACAAAACTGATCGGTATTGTAATACCGCAGATTATCCATCATTTCTTCTCTTGCGTGATCAGCGGTATTGAGAAAGTTGCGAATGAGAACGGATATAATGTGGTTATTTTTCAGAGTAATGAAGATTACGACCGGGAAGTTTCTATCTGTCAGTCAATTATTAATTCTCATATTGACGGCCTGTTGATTTCAATGTCGAAAACAACGGCAAAAACAGACCATTTTAAAGAATTGCAGGAGATCGGAATACCGATGGTATTTTTTGACCGTATTTGTGGTGAGTTGAATACCGACCGGGTAGTTGTTGATGATTTTCAGGGGGCTTTAGCCGCCGTGCGTCATCTGATTTCGGTGGGGTGTAAGCGAATCGCCCATTTGTCTGCCCCGCAAACCTTGCAAATCGCCCAGAAACGTCAGTTGGGTTATCTCGAAGCGTTGAAAGAAGCGCGAATACCTGTTGATAAAGAATTGATTATTCCCTGTGATAATCAGAATGATGCGCTCGAAGTAACACGCCGGCTGATGTCGATGCCTTGTCCGCCCGACGGTATTTTTGCTGTTAATGATCTGACGGCTGCCGGGGCGATGTATGCCATTCATAAAATGGGATACAAGATACCCGAAGAGATAGCCGTATGCGGATTTACAGATGGGATGGTGTCAACGCTGACAAATCCGACTCTGACTACCGTAGAGCAACATGGCGATGAGATTGGAGAGATCGCTACGCGCCTGCTGTTACGGCGAATGTCTGATGAGGGAACGAATCTTCCTACTACGACTAAAGTTATAAAGACAAACTTGGTAGTGCGTGAATCAACGATCGGGTTTCAGGGTTAATTATTTTGTTCTTTCCGAAAGAACGCACCGGTATCTGATTTGTATTATTAGAATTATTCTAAATTAGACACCGATGCGTTCTTTTTTCGTTTACCGCAAACGTTTGAAATTTGCAAAATCTGCCGAAACAGCCATGAAATGGGCATTACAGGTCTGTTTCCGGTTTGCGGATGATAAGAATCATCGTATATTTGGAACGGCTTAATTATTTCTTTCCTCTTTCTGATCGGTTTTCTTTCCATATTAATCTGTATCTAATATGAAAAGTAAGCCGAAGTTAAACTTTTGGCAAATTTGGAATATGAGCTTCGGTTTTTTGGGTATCCAATTCGGATTTGCCCTGCAAAACGCGAATGCCAGCCGAATTCTGCAAACATTCGGAGCGAATATCGAACAGCTATCCTGGTTTTGGATTGCCGCTCCCCTTACCGGAATGATCGTTCAACCCATCATCGGACATTTTAGTGACCGTACCTGGTGTAAACTGGGGCGCCGGCGTCCGTATTTTTTGGTGGGAGCTATCCTGACCAGTATTGCACTCATCTTAATGCCCAATGCCCAATTGCTGACTACCGTTGTTTCGCCGATGCTTATCGGGGGAGGGATGCTGATGATTATGGATGCATCCATCAATGTGGCAATGGAACCGTTTCGCGCATTGGTCGCTGATTTGTTGCCGAGTGAACAGCGTACACTGGGTTTCTCTATTCAGACATTTTTGATCGGGCTGGGTGCCGTTGTCGGATCCTGGCTTCCTTATATTCTTGCCGAATGGCTGGGAGTTGCCAAGACAGCCCCTGTAGGTGCCGTTCCGCAAAACGTAATCTTCTCCTTCTATATCGGAGCCGCTATTTTGATCTCTTCTGTAATCTGGACTATCGTGCGAACGAAAGAGTATGCACCCGATACGGCCGAACTGCAGAAAGAAAATAGCTCGGGCGGTCTGGGTTCTATTTTCCGTGATTTTTCGCATATGCCAAAGGCGATGAGACAACTGGGTGTTGTTCAGTTTTTCTCGTGGTTTGCTTTATTTTCGATGTGGGTATTTACCACGCCGGCGGTTGCCACACATATCTACGGAGCTTCAATCGGCGACAGCTCAAGTGAAAGCTATCAGGATGCGGCCAACTGGGTAGGCATCATATTCGGAGTCTACAATGCCGTTTCGGCAATCTACGCCTTGTTACTGCCGGCTATAGCAAAACGCATCGGGCGTAAGATGACCCATTCTTTCTCTCTTACCATGGGGGGTATCTCTCTGATATCCATTTTCTTTATAACGAATCCTGTGTGGTTGCTGGTTCCGATGATCGGAATCGGAATGGCATGGGGTAGTATCCTTTCCATGCCATATGCTATCCTGGCGGGCTCAATACCGCCGGCAAAAATGGGTATCTATATGGGAATCTTTAATTTTTTCATTACCATTCCTCAGATCATAAACGGAGTTATCGGCGGTCCGATTGTTAAACAACTGTTTCATTCGCAGGCGATTTACGCATTGATTATGGCCGGCGGATGTTTGTTGATCGCGGCCTTGTCTGTTGTCTTTGTCGAAGATAAAGATGATGTCGTACAATTCGCTAAAAAAAAAGTAAAGGAAGATTTTTCTTTTGAATCACCTGAAATCTGATATAAAAATGATAAAGTGCTGCATATTTGATTTAGACGGTGTCTTGGTAGATACCGCCAAATACCATTATCAAGCCTGGAAATCGATAGCCGATGAAATGGGTTTTGATTTTACGGAAGAAGATAATGAGCGTTTAAAAGGAGTAAGCCGGATGGCATCGCTGGATATCCTTTTATCAATCGGGAAAATTACGCTCACCGAAAGTGAAAAACAAGAAAAGGCCGCTGTTAAGAACAGTCGTTACCTCGAATATATTCTGAAAATGACCCCCGCTGAAGTTTTACCCGGAGTATCTGATTTTTTGCAAACGTTACATGAAAAGGGGATACTCATTGCTTTGGGATCGGCCAGTAAGAATGCGCGTACCATATTAAAACAAGTTGGTCTGGAGTCTTTTTTCGATGCTATTGCCGACGGAAATAATGTGACGCATGCCAAACCGGATCCGGAGGTTTTTCTGAAAGCTGCCTGTCTGGCGGAGACACCGGTAGATGAATGTATTGTTTTTGAAGATGCGGTTGCCGGTATAGAAGCTGCCCACCGGGCCCGGATGCGCTGTGTCGGGGTCGGAGATCCAGCGGTATTGGCGGCAGCCGATTTTCATATCCGTGATTTTACAAACCAGGACGTATTGTTTTCCTTGATAGGGTAATACGCAGATTTGTAGATGACTATTTATAACGAATAAACAAGTACCATGAATAAATATTTAAAAGCTGATCCATGGCGCATTATAGAAGAGGGATTTGATCCTGCCAACCAGCGTTCATCGGAAAGCATTTTTAGCCTGGGTAACGGGCATATGGGACAACGTGCCAATTTTGAAGAAAAATATACCGGTGCCACATTGCAGGGGACTTATCTTGCCGGTATCTATTATACGGATAAAACCAGGGTAGGCTGGTGGAAAAACGGGTATCCCGATTATTTTGCGAAAGTGCTTAATGCTCCTTTCTGGAGTGGGATAGAAGTATGTGCGGCAGGGACGGAACTCAACCTTGATACTTGTGCCGTATCGCAGTTTGTACGAATCCTCGATATGAAAGAAGGATATCTTGAGCGTACTTTTCTGGCGGAATTTCCGGACGGGAAGAAAGTAAAGGTAATGGCACGCCGCTTTCTGAGTATGGATCAAAAAGAGATTGCCGCTATACGTTACTCGGTAATACCGGTTAATTTTTCAGGAGAAATAACTTTTTCGATGACTCTCGACGGCGATGTCCGGAATCAGGATGCGAATTATGAAGAGGTATTCTGGGATATTCAAGATACCAAAGTATATCCGGCAGAAGCGTATCTGGTAGCGGAAACCCGTAAAACCGGTTTTGGAGTCGGTTATGGTATGAAATATCAGGTCAAAGTTAACGATACCGCGATCTCTTTACAACAGGAAGAGCGCGTGGCGGGGGGGAATAAGACCGCCAATCGCATTTCTGTTTTCTTGAAAGAAGGGGAAGAGGCTGTTGTTTATAAATATGTGGCGATTGTCAGTACGTTGAATCAGCCTGCTGATAAATTAATCACCAAAGCGATGAAGCTGGTGAATGAGGCTGCCGGAAAAGGGTACGATGCTTTGTTTAAAGCGCACGCAAGCCGTTGGAATGCGATCTGGAAACATTCGGACATTGTAATTGCCGGCGACGTAGAAGCTCAACAGGGAATACGATTCAATATATTTCAGCTTAATCAGACTTATACCGGAGATGATCCGCGTTTAAATATTGGTCCGAAAGGTTTTACCGGCGAAAAATACGGCGGCAGTACCTATTGGGATACCGAGGCATACTGTTTGCCGTTCTATCTCTCTACCGCTTCTCCCGATATAGCCCGTAATTTGTTGGTATACCGTTATAAGCAGTTGGAGAAAGCGATCGAAAACGCTGCTAAGCTGGGATTCAAGAACGGCGCCGCTCTTTTCCCGATGGTTACCATGAACGGGGAAGAGTGTCATAATGAGTGGGAAATCACATTTGAAGAGATTCACCGTAACGGAGCCATTGCGTATGCTATTGATAAATATATCCGTTATACAGGCGATGCCGGTTATCTGGCAGAAGGAGGTCTGGAGGTTTTGATCGGTATAGCCCGCTTTTGGGCGCAACGCATTACCTGGAGCGAAGATCGCCGCCAATATGTAATGCTGGGCGTAACCGGTCCGAACGAGTATGAGAATAATGTAAATAATAACTGGTAT
>JAVWBH010000005.1:0-7667 GCA_036649595.1 Bacteroidales bacterium | reverse complement strand
AAGATTGCAGCCTGGTGTTTACGGTATACAATTGAATCGCTGGATCGTGTAATGGCTGATCATCCGGTTCGCTATGAAGAGATTGTTGCTAAAACAGATTTCGACAGAGAATGCGAAACCTCTAAATGGAACGATATCATATCTCATTTGTATTTACCCGAAGATAAGGCCCGTGGCATCTTTTTGCAACAAGACGGATATCTGGACAAAGAACAGATTCTGGCAGCTGACCTTGATCCGGCCGAACGTCCGATAAATCAGCATTGGTCCTGGGATCGGATTTTGCGCAGTTGTTTTATCAAACAGGCGGACGTATTGCAAGGAATTTATTTTTTCGAAGAGGAGTTCGACCGCGATACCATTCAGCGCAATTTCGATTTTTATGAAGCCCGTACCGTACATGAGTCGTCGCTTTCGCCTTGTGTACATGCGATTTTGGCTGCCGGCCAGAGCGATACCGAACGTGCTTATTCGTTGTATCTGCGTACTTCGCGCTTAGATCTGGATGATTATAATCACGAAGCTCACGAAGGATTGCATATTACATCGATGGCAGGAACCTGGCTTTCGGTTGTGGAAGGCTTCGGTGGACTTCGGGTAAAAGAGGGGCAGTTATGTTTTACTCCGTGTATCCCCGACAAGTGGAGGAGTTTTTCATTCCGGACAATCTATCGGAATAATACGATTCAGGTAACAGTAGATCATTTTAATATCATCGTGTCGAATGAAGACGGCCCGGATATGCTGGTGTCGATTTCCGGTAAACAATATCCGGTTGCTACGGCGTCAAAGTTGCACATCACCTATTGAAAAAGAGCGTTATGAACTATACAAAACTTATTTTAAGTGCTTCCGCTTTTTGCTTGGTAACAATGAGCGGCGAAGCCCGAAACGAGACATCCCTGCCGATCCGGCGTATCGAGCCGATGAACTGGTGGGTCGGTATGAAAGAACCTGTAGTGCAACTGGTGGTTTATGGTGAAAATATTGCTGCATGGCGTCCGGAGATAGTTTATCCGGGGGTGACCGTCAGCAAGGTTGTGACAACCGAAAATCCCAATTACCTGTTTCTTTATCTGAATATCGCACCCGAAACGCAGTCGGGCGAAGTGCCGGTAACGTTTACGAACGGCCGTAAAAAGATAACCAGCAATTATCCGTTACTGGCCCGTGAAGCCGGATCGGCAGAACGGAAAGGCTTCGATTCGTCGGATGCGATGTATTTGCTGATGCCCGACCGCTTTGCAAATGGCAATCCCGATAATGACTCGCATCCGCAAATGAAAGAAAAAGTCAACCGGGCGGATATGAACGGACGCCACGGAGGGGATATTCAAGGAGTGATCAATCAACTCGACTATCTGCAGGATTTGGGCTTTACCGCATTATGGAGTACTCCGATGATGGAAGATAACCTGCCGGTTTATTCTTATCACACTTACGCGATTAGTGATTTCTACAATATTGATCCGAGGTATGGTACGCGGGAAGATTATAAACGGCTTGCGTCGGAAGCTAAAAAGCGGGGGATCAAACTAGTGATGGATGTTGTGACGAATCATGCCGCGACAGAACATTACATGGTAAAAGACCGCCCGACGAAAGACTGGATTCATCCTAAAGAACGGTGTAATTTCCGTGTCTGGACCGTTCAGGATCCTTATGCCGCGCAAGCTGATAAGAACCTCAATTCGCAAGGTTGGTTTGATGATACAATGGCTGATCTGAATCAGAATAATCCGTTGTTTATGGATTATCTGACACAGAATGCCATCTGGTGGATCGAATATGCCGGGCTCAGTGGTTTACGCATCGATACGTATCCTTATAATTACCCACAGGCAATGAGCCGGTTTAACAAGCAGGTGCTGGGGGAATACCCCAACCTGAACATCGTAGGCGAGGTGTGGATGCATGAGCCCATGGAAGTTGCGTATTGGCAGAAAGATGCCCGGAATATAGACGGATTTAATTCCGGGCTGCCAGCGGTAATGGATTTTCCGCTGAATGATGCACTGAATCTGTTTACCCGCGAAAAACAAGGATGGGAAGACGGTATCATGCGCATCTATAAGAATTTTACCCGCGACTATCTTTATCCGGATCCCGACAATATCCTCATTTTTGCCGATAATCACGATACACAGCGTCTATGGAAACAGATTGACGGGAAGATTCCTGATTTTAAGCTGATTTTCACATTGTTGAGTACGGTACGTGGTATTCCGCAGGTTTATTATGGTACGGAAATTATGATGACGGGGGTCAAAGAGGTGGGCGACGGCGATATCCGGCGTGATTTTCCGGGTGGATGGCCCGGCGATCCGGTCAATGCTTTTACTGCGGAAGGGCGTACGGCAGAACAAAATGAAGTGTTTAACTACATGCGTACCCTGTTGAATTGGCGTAAGCAGAATCCGGTAATCCACTCCGGAAAGATGATGCATTATGTTCCTCAGGATGAGGTTTATGTGTATTTCAGATATAACGATGATAAAAAGGTGATGGTTGTTTTGAATAATTCGGATACAGATGCCAAAACCCTCCAGTTGGATCGTTATGGCGAAATGCTGAAGGGCGTTTCGGGCGGAAAGGATGTCGTGAGTGGAAAACGATATCCCTTGGCCGATACATTGACCGTTCCGGCTAAAAGTTCTCTGATTCTGGAAGTAATATAAAAATTTATCATGACAAAATATAAGATGATGTTGTGCGGCCTGTTGGCCGCAGGACCTGCCTTGGCCGCGGATATTGTTTCGCCCGACGGTAATGTGAAACTTTCGTTTAACCTGGACGAACAGGGTAAGCCGGTATATGAATTGCTGTTTAAGAACAGAGAGGTGATCAGGCCTTCCCGGTTGGGGCTCGAATGCAAGGATCAGATTTCGCTCACATCCGGCTTTCAGGTGACGCATGAAAAAACGGCTTCTTTTGATGAAACCTGGCAACCGGTATGGGGCGAGGTTAAAAACATCAGAAATCAGTATAACGAGCTGGAAGTAAGTTTGCGTCAGCCGGCTACCGGGGTGGATATGGTATTGCGATTCCGTGTTTTCAATGACGGAATGGGATTTCGGTATGAGTTTCCTTACCAGGATAAATTGGGCTACTTCGTAATAAAAGAAGAGAAAACCCAGTTTGCCATGGCGGGCGACCATAAAGCATTCTGGCTTCCGGGTGATTATGATACACAAGAATACAGTACGGTCACATCCGATTTATCACAGATCAGGGGATTGATGAAACAGGCTATCACCCCCAACTCTTCACAGACTCCTTTCTCTGCAACGGGCGTACAAACGCCGTTGATGATGAAAAGTAAAGACGGGCTTTATATTAATCTGCACGAAGCGGCACTGAAAGATTATTCATGCATGTCGCTCGAGTTGAATGATAAGGACTTGGTTTTTGAATCGCATCTTACTCCGGATGCGCAGGGGAATAAGGGGTATATGCAGACTCCGTGTCAGTCGCCGTGGCGTACTGTCATCGTGAGCGACGATGCCCGTGATATTCTGGCTTCAAAAACGATTCTGAACCTAAATGAGCCGTGTAAATATACGGATACCGAATGGATCAAGCCGGTTAAGTATGTCGGGGTATGGTGGGAGATGATCACCGGACGTGCTTCGTGGGCCTACTGCGATCTGCCGCAGGTTAAGTTGGGAGAGACCGATTTTTCGAAAGTCAGGACAAACGGAAAACATGCCGCCAATAATGATCGGGTGAAACAGTATATTGATTTTGCCGCAGATAACGGGTTTGATGCGGTATTGGTAGAGGGATGGAATGAAGGTTGGGAAGACTGGTTCGGGAAATCGAAAGATTACGTGTTTGACTTTGTGACCCCTTATCCTGATTTCGATCCGAAAATGCTGAATGAATATGCTCATTCGAAAGGGATAAAACTGATTATGCATCATGAGACTTCGGGGTCTGTCCGAAATTATGAACGTCATCTGGATAAAGCATATCAATTTATGGCAGACCATGGGTATAATTCGGTAAAAAGCGGCTACGTAGGAAATATCATTCCCCGGGGTGAATACCATTACGGACAGTGGATGGTTAACCATTACCAGTATGCCCTCGAAAAAGCAGCCGATTATAAGATTATGGTCAATGCCCACGAGGCGGTACGTCCTACCGGCTTGTGCCGGACTTACCCGAATCTGATCGGGAATGAGTCGGCGCGCGGTACCGAATATGAATCGTTTGGCGGAAGCAATCCCGATCATACCACGATTCTTCCTTTCACCCGGTTGATGGGCGGTCCGATGGACTATACTCCCGGTATTTTTGAAATGGATCTTACAAAAATGAATCCTGACAACCATTCTCACGTCAATACGACGCTGGCACGTCAGTTGGCACTCTATGTAACGATGTATAGCCCGCTGCAGATGGCTGCCGATATGCTTGAAAACTATCAGCGCTTTCCGGATGCTTTTCAGTTCATCAAGGATGTGCCGGTTGACTGGGACGATACCCGTATTCTGCAGGCAGAACCGGGCGACTATATTACCATTGCCCGAAAGCAAAAGGGCGGTAATGACTGGTTTGTTGGTTGTACGGCAGATGAAAATGGGTTTGAGTCGAAAATCAATTTAGATTTCCTTGAGCCGGGCAAAAAATACGAGGCGACCATCTATTCGGATGCAAAAGATGCTCACTATCGTACGAACCCGCAGGGATATCAGATCCGGAAAATGAAAGTGAATCATAAATCAAAACTATCTCAGGTATGTGCTCCGGGAGGAGGTTACGCCATTTCGATCCGGGAGTTGTAACCGAAGACCGAAAAATTTCTTATCAAAAAAAACGGGCTGTGATAAAAGGAAATAGACTTTTATCACAGCCTTGTATTTTAGAATTTTACTTTCACCCCGCCGAATGCCATGAATCCGGGCATCGGATATCCGTAATTGATGGTGTATTGCTGGTCAAGAATATTATCCAATAATACGAAGAGTTCAATACCCGTACGCGGAGCATAGGTTATTTTTCCGTTTAAAAGCGTATAATCTTCGCCGGTCAGGTCTTTGGCAACATATAAGCCGCCGATATGTCTGAGCTGAATATCAAACCGCAGTTGTTTGACAGCTTGCCAGTTGATGCCGAAAAAGAACTGATTTTTAGGTGCTCCCGTCAGGTTTTCAAGCGTCGTATGCATATAACTGTAAGAAGAATTTATTCCTAATTCCGGTAATATCTGATAGTCGGCCGTTACTTCGATCCCTTTATTGGTAAAGTCGCCGGTATTTTCATTCAGCGGATGTCCTAATTCGGGATGCGCAACGACCTGTATTAAGTTTTTTCCTTTGGCGATATATCCTGTCGCCTCCAGACGTAAAGATTTGTTGAGCAAATACTGGGTAAAGCTGACTTCATAATTCATCATCGACTCCGGCTTTAAATCAGGATTGGCCATTTTATAAAGATAAAGTTCTTTGAAAGAAGGATTACGGTATCCTTTAGCTACCGACGCTTTCAATGTGCTGTTACATTTTGGGAATAAGGCGATTCCTCCCTGCGGAATCCAGCTGTTGTCGAATTTGCTATTGATCACAAAACGCAAGCCGGCATTTAATGTGATCAGATTGTTCCATACATCTTGTGAGGCAACGATATAAGGAGCGCCTTCATTGATCGTTTTGCGGGAAAGCGTTGATAAGCTTCCTTCTTTATGAGGCTGGCCGCCGGATACTTTGATCTCTCCCGAATAGCTGGTAAAGTCGGCACCGCAGGTAATGTTGTTTCCTTTACCCAAAGAAAATGACTGATAGGCGATTACTCCCAAATGGTCGTCGACCGAATGAAATGGTTTGGGATCATAGATGAAGTGATTCCCATAACTGTAAAATAGTTTTATTGTCCCCGAAGTATTGTCGTAATGATTCGAAATATTGGCTGAAGCAGCTCCGCGAACCACATGCTGAGTATAAGGATCAGGATATTCTTCACTGATATAGCTCGGATCGTAACCGCTAAACCGGGTAAGACTGTAATCGATTTTACCACTCCAGATCTCCGAAAAATCATATCCTATTTTAGCGAATCCGCTCCCTTGTTTAAAGTCGAAGAAATCCCGCGAACCGTCTGTCCGGTTATAACTAAGCGAAACCAAAGAATTAAAACGTCCGTATTTTACGGTATTTGTATAAGCAAAATCGGATGTATTATATGATCCGTATTGTGCGGATAATGTATTGTGAACCCCTTCCTGGCACGCGTTTTTTGTAATCACGTTAATCGCACCTCCCATAGCATTGGATCCGTACAGCACAGATGCCGGCCCGCGGATCACTTCTACCCGGTCGACGTAATCGGATGTGTACGCATCGCCCACATGATGAGAGAAAATACCGGCAAACTGAGGTTGCCCGTCTACCATCATCAATACCTGGCTTGTCGGAGAACCGCCTACTCCTCTTATTTTGATGCCTCCCGAGCCTCCGGTCGAGACTCCGAATCCACCTACTCCGCGTTCGGTTACGAATAAACCCGGCACACGGCCCGACAGAATACTCAGCACTTTGCTTTCGCCGCTTTCCTGAATGTCATTTTGCGAAATGATGCTGATGCTAAAAGGTAGCTGACTGCGTGTAGTGGCTAAATTAGTTCCGGTTACAACAATTTCCTGAATACGTTGGGTACTGTCTGTTCTGAATCCGCGCCGTGTGTTTTCTTCGGTCTCTGCCATCAGAAATAAACTGCTGCCGATGGCGATGGTACTAAAAATAGTTCTTTTTATCATCTATAATGGTATTTATAATGTTTATTCGTAACACTTCGGTTGCTGATAGTAACACGAATAAAATTAAAATGTTTTTATAATTATTGAGTTTAACATATTGAATTCGGCTTAACTTGTTATTATTTATATATTTATATGAAGATATGGGTGTGATATTAAAAATGAACATAAAGTTCTTTTATTTTGTTTTATAGCCGTAACTTTAAAATATAACCATTATGTATGCAGCCGGTAGATTTTATTCCTTATCCTATCAAGATACAAAGACCTATTTGTTTTCGTTGCTATTTATAGCAGGCAATATTCTGTTGCCGCAACTTTGTCATCTTTTTCATTTGGGAGGTGTAATATGGCTTCCGATATTCTTTTTTACCTTAATCGGGGCTTATAAGTATGGTATTTGGGTGGGATTGCTTACGGCCGTATTATCGCCCGTTATCAACTCAGTGGCATTCGGGATGCCACCGGCCGTGATATTGCCGGAAATGATCCTTAAATCGGCTCTTTTGGCGATGGGTGCGGCTTATGTGGCTAAGCAGACAAAGAAAGTATCCTTTATCGGTATTTTATTGTGTATTCTGGGATATCAGATGATCGGTTCGGGAGTTGAGATGCTTGCAGGAGCTGACCCCGCACATATCCTGAATTCGTTGAAATTGGGAATTCCCGGTATGACGGTGCAGCTATTAGGGGGCTTCGGCTTATTGAAGCTTATTCAAAAGATATAAAAGGAAAAAAGATGGTGTGTCTCCCGAGTCGGGCGGAGCAAATCTTGCTTACCGGGGATAATCAAGCGGTTTGGTAATCCATTTGATATTTTCCCACGGTTCGATCATCTGGGTGATCAGGAAACTGCTGTCGCAGAAATCATATACTGATTTGACGGAGTCTTTATACGAAAAGGCATCCT
>JAVWBH010000004.1:19552-25151 GCA_036649595.1 Bacteroidales bacterium | reverse complement strand
GATATGAGAAGGTTGCCCATATCATTACCTACGGCACGATGGCAACAAAATCATCAATCAAGGATGTTGCCCGCGTACAGAAGCTGCCTTTGTCTGAATCAGACCGTTTAACGAAACTGATTCCCGACCGACTGCCGGAGGTAAACGGTAAATCGCTAAAAATCAACCTAAAAAATTGCATTGAGAACGTACCCGAACTGATGGATGCGGTAAATTCGCCCAACCCATTGATATCGGACACGATGAAATATGCCCAGATGCTGGAGGGGAATGTCCGTAACACAGGTGTACATGCCTGCGGTATCATCATCGGACGTGATGATATTACAGACTGGGTACCGGTAAGTACGGCGGATGACAAAGAGACCGGCGAGAAAATGCTCGTAACCCAATATGAGGGCTCTGTCATTGAAGATACCGGATTGATCAAGATGGACTTTCTTGGCTTGAAAACCTTGTCTATCATCAAGGAAGCCATTGAAAATATCCGTTTATCGAAAGGAATATTGATCGATATCGATACGATCGATATCAGCGACCCCACCACTTATAAATTATATAGTGACGGACGCACAACGGGTACTTTCCAGTTTGAATCTGCCGGAATGCAAAAATACCTTCGCGAACTGCAACCTTCTACTTTTGAAGACCTGATTGCGATGAATGCCCTTTACCGTCCGGGGCCGATGGACTATATCCCGCAGTTTATCGCACGTAAACATGGGGTAGAGCCGATCGTATATGATATCCCTGTCATGGAGAAATACCTCAAAGACACCTATGGTATCACGGTATATCAGGAGCAAGTCATGCTTCTATCCCGTTTGCTGGCAGATTTTACGCGCGGCGAATCGGATGCCCTCCGTAAAGCCATGGGTAAGAAGCTCCGTGACAAACTGGATCAGATGAAACCGAAGTTTATTGCCGGCGGCCAAAAGAACGGCCATGATCCGAAAGTGCTTGAAAAAATCTGGGGAGACTGGGAAAAATTTGCATCCTATGCATTTAACAAATCCCATGCAACCTGTTATTCATGGGTAGCGTATCAAACCGCCTTTCTAAAAGCCAATTATCCGGCAGAATATATGGCGGCGGTACTTAGCCGAAACTTATCGAATATTACCGACCTGGTTAAATACATGGACGAATGTAAAGCCATGAAAATACAGGTATTAGGCCCGGATGTAAACGAGAGTAATCTGAAGTTCACGGTAAACAAAGCGGGTGATATCCGGTTCGGAATGGCTGCCATCAAAGGTGTGGGTGAAGGTGTGGTACTCTCAATCATCAAAGAACGTGAAGAGAACGGACCTTTTACGGGCATCTTCAACTTTGTAGAAAGGGTAAACCTGAGTGCGATCAATAAGAAAGCGCTTGAGGCGCTGGCACTGGGGGGAGCCTTTGACAACTTCGAATTGAAGCGCGAACAGTTTTTCGCACCGAATGCCAAAGGCGAGGTATTCCTGGAAGTACTGGTGCGCTACGGACAGAAATTTCAGATAGATAAAAATGCCGCAGTCAACAGCTTGTTCGGCGGATCGGATGCTGTAGAAGTTGCTCGGCCGGAAGTCCCGGCATATGAGCCGTGGGGAGATCTGGAACGATTAAATAAAGAAAAAGAGTATGTAGGGATCTACTTATCGGCGCATCCGCTGGATGAATTTAAGATCGCCCTCGATTACGGATGTAATACGCAACTGGTAGAATTTACAAATCCGGAGTCACTAAAAGGACGTGAAATCATTATGGGCGGTATCGTGACCAATTTTCGCGAAGGAATGACGCGAAAAGGAAATCCGTATGGCTGCCTGAAACTGGAAGATTACTCGGGATCTTACGAAATCATGCTTTTTGGAAATGACTTTCCGGAATTTCGTAAATATGGCTATAATGGTATGTATCTCCTGATATTCGGGAAGTTTCAGCCAAAACGATTTAATCCGGATGAATTTGAATTTAAAATCGGACGCATCGAACTGCTGACCGAAGCGAAAGAAAGACTGATCGAATCATTAACCATCGGAGTGCCTTTACAAGAGATCCACGGTGTAATGGTAGATACCTTACAGGCTATGATACGCTCGGAGAAGGGTGACAAAACAAAATTATATTTTGAAATTTACGACCCCGAAAATCAGCATATCGTGAAACTTTATTCACGTACACACAATGTCGTTATAACTAAAGAGTTAATCAATTTCATACGGGAAAATGAACATCTTTATTATAAAATAAACGATCGGGAGCCGAAGGAATAAGGTTTTTTCCTTATTTTTGGCTTTCGATTAAATAAGTAATCATTTTTGAATAAAATAATATTATATCATGGCTTTACAATTTAAAGACGAAAGCGTAAAAGAATTAATTGCGTCAGGCAAACCGGTAGTGATTGATTTCTGGGCAGAATGGTGCGGACCATGCCGTATGGTAGCTCCGATCATTGATGAACTTGCAGTAGAGTTCGAAGGACGTGCCGCAATCGGTAAATACAATGTTGATGAAGAAAACGATTTGAGTGCGGAATACGGTATCCGTAATATCCCAACAATTTTATTCTTCAAAGACGGTAAGTTGGTAGACAAACAAGTCGGAGCTGCACCGAAAGCTGCTATCCAGGCTAAAGTTGAAGCTATCGCAGAATAATCGGATAGCCTGTTTTTATATGCAGGGAGGCAGATGATTCATTTTTCAATCATCTGCCTCTTTTGTTTAAAATAGTAACCAAGAAATTTTTAAATCCCACGTTTATTTCTACTTTTGTAAAGATTTTGGTATAAATATGGCGGACGAACCTAAAAAGTTACTGAGTAACCTCGAAGCAAGAGTAAGGCAACTTATGTTTCTTTGTAGTACACTCGAAGAACAAAAAGAAGAATTATTAGTAAAGATCGACGAGAAAGAAGCCCAATTAATGAAGGCTCTCCAGGAGAAAGAAGAGTTAAATACCAAATATCTGAACCTGCGTACAGCTCAGTCATTATCAGGCGAATCTCAAGACATGAGAGAGACAAAAGCAAGGTTTAACAAATTAGTGCGGGAAATCGATAAATGCATCGCATTACTAAACGAATAAGATGCAATGAGCGATAAATTTACAATCAGAATAAAAATAGCAGATTCGGCTCACCCTCTTACCATTGACAGGAAAGATGAAGAACTATACAGAAAAGCTGCTAAAATGGTGGATATGCGATTCGCCGATTACAAGGAGAGATATAAGAATGTTGATCTGAATGACAATCAGTTCCTTTCATTTGTGGCTCTGGAATTCGCGGTTAAGTTCCTACGACTCAATGACGATCGTAATGTTGATGATATAGGAAACAAAATCGGGGAAATTACTCATGAAATTGAGGAGTTTTTAAAAAATAAGTAAGTTTATACAAAAAAAAATATTCTGCACTGCGTATATGCCCTTACGGGGGGATATCTGTGGTGCATTTTTTTTAAATACAATAATAATCTCAGCAACCAATGACAACAATATTACTAACAGCAGTTGCATGTCTGATATTAGGAGGTATCGCGACCTGGGTCACGATGAAATATCTGCTAAAGCAACGTTACAATGCAATAATTAGTGATGCAACGAAAGAGGCGGAAGTGATTAAGAAGGAAAAACTTTTCGAAGTAAAAGAAAAGGGTATCCAGATGAAAGCGGAAATTGAAAAACAGGCTAATGCCCGCCATTCTAAATTGCAACAGGCAGAAACGAAGATCAAACAACGCGAACTGCAGCTTAACCAGAAAAACGATGACCTGAATCGTAAACGTCAGGAAGCAGACGCTATCAAAGAAAATCTTGAAAAACAGATGGAATTGGTAGAAGTGAAAAAACAAGACCTTGAGAAACTTCATAAAGAAGGGATCGTTCGTCTTGAACAACTTGCCGGCCTTTCAGCTGAAGAAGCAAAAGAAAAGCTGGTTGAATCGTTGAAAGAAGAAGCTAAAACAGAGGCTTCATCTTATATCAATGATATTATGGACGAAGCTAAGATGACTGCCAATAAAGAGGCAAAAAGCATCGTTATCAAAACAATTCAACGTGTAGCAACGGAAACAGCTATCGAGAACTCGGTAACAGTATTCCATATTGAATCGGATGAGATCAAAGGCCGTATCATTGGCCGCGAAGGTCGTAACATCCGCGCATTAGAAGCTGCAACAGGGGTAGAAATCATCGTTGACGACACACCTGAAGCAATCGTTCTTTCGGCATTCGACCCGGTTCGCCGTGAGATTGCCCGTCTGGCTCTTCACCAACTGGTTACCGACGGACGTATCCACCCTGCCCGTATTGAGGAGGTGGTAGTAAAAGTTCGTAAACAGATTGAAGAGGAGATTATCGAAACAGGTAAACGTACCGCTATCGACTTAGGCGTACACGGACTGCATCCGGAATTAATTCGTTTAATCGGTAAGATGAAATATCGTTCTTCTTACGGACAAAACCTATTGCAACATGCCCGCGAAACAGCTAATCTGTGTGCTGTCATGGCTTCTGAGCTTGGATTAAATCCGAAAAAAGCAAAACGCGCCGGATTACTGCACGATATAGGTAAAGTGCCGGATGATGAGCCAGAATTGCCTCACGCCATCCTTGGTATGAAGCTTGCTGAAAAATACAAAGAGAAACCGGATATCTGCAATGCTATCGGATCGCACCACGACGAAGTGGAAATGTCGACGCTGATCGCTCCGCTGGTTCAGGTTTGTGATGCTATTTCAGGAGCTCGTCCGGGCGCCCGCCGCGAAATCGTGGAAGCTTATATCAAACGTCTTAATGATCTTGAACAATTAGCCCTTTCTTATCCGGGAGTTCTGAAGACTTATGCTATTCAGGCAGGTCGCGAACTTCGCGTTATTGTAGGAGCTGACAAGATCGACGACTCGGAAACTGAAAAATTATCAACTGAGATAGCTAAAAAAATCCAGGACGAAATGACTTATCCTGGTCAGGTGAAAATCACGGTTATCCGTGAAACACGTGCCGTAAGCTACGCTAAGTAATAATTTCCGGCACACAGGACAATTTATTCGGTTTGGAAAGAAAAGTTCTCTTTTTTTGCCTATGCGGATAGATTGTTTTGTGTGCCTTTTTTATCATGCTTAAAATGGAATCAACAGAAAAAAAAGGCGGATGCGATAAACACGGCTCATGCCCGCGTTGCAAATGCAAAAGCGATAAAAAACTGAATGTGTACGACTGGTTGCAAGACATACCGGAGTCGCATCAGGATACTGAATTCGTAGAAGTACAATTCAAAAATACCCGAAAAGGTTATTTCCGCAATTCAAATAAATTAGCGATTGAAAAAGGGGATATCATTGCCGTGGAGTCAAACCCGGGACATGATATCGGCGAGGTGACACTAACCGGACGGCTTGTTTTACTCCAGATGAAGAAAAACAATATCCGTGTTGACAACCCGGATATCCGACGTGTATACCGCAAAGCCAAACCGAATGACCTCGAGAAATACGAGGAAGCAAAATCCCGCGAACATGAAACGATGCTGAAAGCCCGCAAGATTGCAGACGATTTGCATCTGAACATGAAGATCGGCGATGTAGAGTATCAAGGTGACGGCAATAAGGC
>JAVWBH010000004.1:0-19542 GCA_036649595.1 Bacteroidales bacterium | reverse complement strand
GCGATCTTCTATTATATTGCAGATGATCGTGTAGACTTCCGCCAATTGATCAAGGTACTTGCCGAAACATTCCGTGTTCGCATTGAGATGAAACAGATCGGAGCCCGCCAGGAAGCCGGACGCATCGGCGGTATCGGTCCTTGCGGAAGAGAGTTGTGTTGCTCTGGCTGGATGACCAGCTTTGTGAGTGTGGCAACCTCGGCAGCCCGTTATCAGGATATCTCTTTGAATCCGCAAAAACTGGCCGGACAATGTGCTAAGTTAAAATGTTGTCTGAACTACGAAGTAGACACCTATGTGGAAGCACAGAAAAAACTGCCTTCGCGCGAAGTGGTCCTTGAAACCAAGGATGGCCAATATTATCATTTCAAGACCGACATTCACCGCAGAATGATTTCTTACTCGACAAGCAGAGATTTCCCGGCAAATCTGATTACGATTCCGGCATCCCGTGCTTTTGAAATTATTACGCTCAACAAAAAAGGAATCCGGGTAGATACACTGGAGGGTGAAAACAAACCGGAAGCTCCGAAAAAAGAGTTTACGGATGTCGTAGGACAAGATAGTCTGACCCGCTTCGATAAGACAAAGAAAAATCCGAATAACAGCAACAACAAGAAGCGAACCCGACGCGGACGCCCTGAAGATGCTGAAGGAAATGCTCCCGACGGTAATCGTGCGGCAAACAACGAACGCTCTGGTAACGGCGGCGACCGCCCTGCCAACAACGATCGTCAGGCTAACAACGACCGTCCGGCTAATAATGACCGACCGGCTAATAATGACCGACCACGCAAGGAAAGAAAACCTTTTGTTGAGAAGAAAAATCAGCAACAGGCTCCTACTCCTCAGGACGGACAAAAACCGGCAAATCCGAATCAACAAGGACAGAATCAGAAAAAAGACCGTCCGTTCAGAAAAAACAACCGCCGTCCGCAAAATTCGGATAAACCGCGGAACAATGGAAATGGAAACGGACCTGTATCGAATGGCAACAACAATGATAAACCAGCTAAGCAACAAAATCCGAAACAGGATTAACCCAATGCCCTTTATCATCATCTTATTTATCCTGGCAGGATGTGTAGACGCTAATACCGTCTACCATTCCTCTCGGGATGTTTCTGTTTTAGGCTGGAGCCCGAAAGATTCACTCAAATGGGAAGTTAACGGATTGGATTCGGCAGCTCGTTATCAGATTGAAATAAATGTAAGAAACGACAACTCTTATCCTTACGAAAACCTGGGATTAGAAATTTCGATCCAAAAAGGAGATACCCTGCTCGCCTGCGATACGGTAGATTATAAACTGGTCAACCAATTGGGCGCCTGGGAAGGCCGCGGCTGGGGATCGCTCTACGAAACCTCATTTCCCTATAAACAAATTCAAATTCCCGATACCGGAAAATACACCTTCATCATCCGGCCGTGCATGAACGACTGGGAATTGAAAGGAATCAATTCCGTCGGGATCACCATTCAAAAAAGGAGGAATCAATAATTCTCCAACCGGCCCGCATCGAGGCGCAAGAAGATAAACAACAAGATCGAGAAAGACCACAAACCGGATCCTCCATAACTAAAGAATGGCAACGGAATACCGATTACCGGACACAACCCGATAACCATCCCTACGTTAACCATCAGGTGAAACAGGAAGACTGAGATCACACAATAGCCGTATACCCGCGCAAAGACAGACCGTTGTCGCTCCGCCAGATGAATCAGCCTCAATATCAGGGTCAGAAACAGGATCAAAACAAAGACAGACCCTACAAAGCCCTCTTCTTCTCCGATGGTACAGAAGATAAAATCGGTATCCTGCTCTGGCACATATTTAAGCTTCGTTTGTGTACCATTTAATAATCCCTTACCCAGCAATCCTCCTGAACCAATGGCAATTTTTGCCTGATTCACATTATAACCGGCTCCCTGGAGATCTTCTTCCATCCCCAATGCAACCTTGATACGAATCTGCTGATGCGGCTCAAGGATATTATCAAACGCGTAATCCACCGAAAACAGGAAAGCGATAAAAGCCAGTGAAAAAGCCCCGATGATCAGATACTGCGAATAACGAGTCTGCAGAAAAAGAATAATAAGGTAAATAATCCCCGCCACACAAAGGCCGATACCCACATAAACAAAGTTCACCGGAATCCACAGAAACGCCAGTGCGGCAATTCCGCTCAATGCCACCGTGATACCGAGTACGGTCCAGGCAGCCTTCTTATCCTGCGCATAGAAATAGAGCATTCCGGCTTCTAACAACATGATCATCTGCAGTACAACCGAGGTTCCCACATCGCCGCCGCCCAGATCAACATTCCCAAACTTTACGCCGATCACAAAAAACAGGATGGCACATAATCCGGCAATCATCACCAGCCCTGACATCCCCTCACGGTAAAGAACAATTACGAACGATAGATATACAAGCGCTGATCCGGTTTCCCGCTGCATGATAATGAGTAAAATCGGTATGACGATCACCAACACCGCTTTCAGAAAGTTTTTGGGTTTGGTAAGTACGAAATTATACGTATTAAAGAGCCACCCCAACATCAGGGCAGTGGCGAATTTTCCAAACTCAGCCGGCTGAATACTCACAGGCCCCAGTACGAGCCATGAGCGGGATCCTTTTACATCCGGCGCCACAAAAATCGTGACGACGAGTGTGGCCAGCATTGCCCCGTATATAACAGGAGCCAGGGTATCAAACGTACGCGACTCAATCATCAGGATGATCGCCCCCAGGCAAAACGCCAAACCAATCCACATCAACTGCTTACCCGAACGGCTGGCCATATCGAAGATACTGGTGTGGTCAAAATTATAACTTGCGGCATAGATACTTACCCAGCCCGCAAAAACCATTATGGCATAGATGGCTACCACCCACCAATCAACCGATCTCCAGATATTTATTTGTCGTATTTGCACGTTGTCGTCTTATTTTCTTAAGTTCAAAAACAAAGTATTGGCATTCACCATTTTATCCTCGAGCCATTTCCGGCTCTCGCTTATCTCGCCCTTCAAGTATTTTTCCATCACCAGGCTTCCGATCGGAACACCGTAGGTAGCGCCGAATCCGGCATTTTCAACATACACGGCAATGGCTATCTTCGGATTCTCACGAGGAGCAAATCCCATAAATACAGAATGGTCTTTCCCATGCGGATTTTGCGCCGTTCCGGTTTTTCCGCAGACCTCGATCCCTTCGATCGCCCCGATACGACACGTCCCTCCTGTCACGGCAAGCGCCATCCCTTCTATGATCGGATCATAATGTTTGCGGTCGACCATCGTATAATGAGGCTCGGTAAGCTCTGCCGGAAGTGGCGTATCCTGAATCTCTTTCACCACATGCGGCGTAATATAATGTCCTTTATTTGCAATTGTAGCCGAAAGGTTTGCGATCTGCAACGGGGTAGCCAGCACTTCTCCCTGCCCGATGGATATCGAAACAATGTTGAGCGACTTCCATTTCTGCGTTCGGAAAGCTTTATCATAGTACTTGCTGTTGGGTATAAAACCCCGGCTCTCACTCGGTAAGTCGATACCCGTACGATAACCGTACCCCATCGAAACCAGATAATCCTTCCATTTATCAAATCCCTCCTGAATAGTGGGATATTTACTCCGGTTATCTATCATAGCCCTGAATTCGGCACAAAAATAAGCATTACACGAAGTCGCTATGGCCGGCACCAGTGAAATGGGAGCGGCATGCGCATGGCATCCCAAACGGAAACGCCCTACAATATAGCCGTTACTACACCCGTATGCCGTAGCGGTAGAGATGATGCCTTCTTGCAAACCCAACAATCCCTGTGTCGGCTTAAAGGTGGAACCCGGAGGGTAAGCTGCCGAGATAGCCCGGTCATATAACGGTTTATAAGGATCTTTTGTCAGCCGCAGATAATTCTTTCCGCGCTCACGCCCCACCAGCTCTGCCGGATTAAAAGTAGGCGACGAAACCATCGCCAGAATCTCGCCGGTAGCCGGCTCAATCGCCACCACGGCACCGATCTTATTTTGCATCAGCAATTCGGCATACTGCTGCAGTTCAACATCGATAGAGAGTGTGAGGTTTTTTCCGGTAGCAGGCGATTTGTCGTAAGCCCCGTTTTCATATTTCCCTTTTACGCGCCCGTGGGCATCACGCAACAGGATTTCCACCCCCTTTTCACCTCGCAAATAAGTTTCATATGATTTTTCAACACCCAGATCGCCGGTATAATCACCGCGCTGATAATAGATATCACGCTCCATATCCCGGCGTGACACTTCGCGCACATTCCCTAAAATATGGGGTGCGGTAAAATAGTTGTATTGCCGGATGGTACGATTTTGAATATAAAATCCGGGATATTTATATAATTTCTCCTGAATAAGCCCGTAGTCCTGCCCCGACAACTGACTCATAAAAGTCTGGGGCGTATAAGAAGAATAACCCGGATTCAGGCGACGATTTTTAATTTCGCTAATCCGCTTATCAAATTGCTCTTTGGTTATATGCAAGGTATTACACAGATCCAACGTATCGAAGGGCTGCACTTCGCGCATCACCATCATCAAATCATAGGCAGGCTGATTATATACCAGCAACTCGCCGTTGCGGTCATAAATCATCCCCCGCGAAGGATAAATCGTTTTCTTCAGAAAGGCATTACTGTCTGCATACGCTTTATATTCTTCGCTCAATACCTGTAGGTTAAAAAGCCGGAGAATATAAATCAGCACAATCAGACAAGCGCCTCCTGCGATAATGAACTTTCGTTTTTCTAGTTGATAATTTTTTCTCACTTAGCAACCGGTTTTAAACTTTCAATGCCAATAATTAATAAAAAGGTAAATAAGGCGCTCGACACAATCTTCATCATCAAAATCCAGAAATTGAAAAAGGTAAAAGCCTCAATCAGATACAATGCCATGCAATAAAGCACCACGGCAGAGATCAGATAACGCAGATAAGCCCCCATTCCCATCAATTTAATTGAAGCCGTCCCGTTTTTTACATCTTCCCTGGGCACAAATAAAACCATCAGCGGTTCTTTCATATATGCCAGAAAAGAGGTAGCCAGCGCATGCATGCCCGGAGTATTCGCAAACAAATCTACCGCCAGCCCTAAAAAGAATCCGATCGTTATGGTCAGCGGGCGCGACAAATCATTGGGCAATTTCAAAATCAGCCAGATATACAAGAATGGAGTCGCAAATCCTCCCAAATGAATATTATTCAGAATCAGAACCTGAACCAACAAAATGATACAAGTAAAAAGCACATATTGAATCAGCGAACGCATTGTATTCGGTGTTTATTTTCGGGCGCGCTCTTCCAACCCGAGCTGCTCCTGTTGTTCATTATTTATTATTACACGCACATCATTCAGTCGGTGAAAATCGGCCGACAACCGGATCTTCAACGCATAGAAATTGTCGTTGCGCTGACGCGAATACCCGGCAATCACTCCTACCGGCAAACCTTCCGGGAAGGCAGCCGAATAACCGCTTGTCACAATCGTATCCCCCTCTTTAAACTCAACATGACGGGGCAACTCTTCCAGAAGTGCATATTCGGCGCTCTCCGTATTCCAGACCAACGATCCGAAATAATCACTGCCTTTTACTTTTGCACTCAGTCTGAGTTTTGTATTAAGCAGAGATATGACAACCGAATAGTTATCACTTACCAGACTGACAATTCCGATAATCCCGTTCTGGTCTACCACCCCCATCTGGGGTGCAATCCCGTCACGCCGCCCTTTGTTGAGCGTGATGTAATTCTCCACCTGGGTAACGCTGTTATTGATTACCTGAGCCATGATGAAATCATATTTCGTTGTAGTATCGCGACTACTTAGCAGATTCTTATCATCCAAAAGTTTTTCTTTCAATATCTGGATCTCTTTTTCCAGATGACCGTTCCTCTCCAGCAGGTCCTGATTGATATCGCGCAAGCCAAAATAGCTTGTCACATTACCGGCAAGCGAATACACATCGCCCACCACTTCGTTGGCGCTGCTGAAGAACACGCTCTGGTGATAAGAATTAAACCGCACCAGCAACACGATACTGATAATCCCGTAAAACAGGAATACAAACAGGGCGCTTTGTCGGATAAAAAATTGGATCAGGTTACGCATACCTTTTTTACATAATACAGGGTCGGATTAAAACTCCGTAGGGGCGAATGAATTATTCGCCCCTACACCCCAATAAAGGATGCTGTTATCCCCTTGGTTATTTTTTAATCCAACCCGTAATTTTATCGGATTAAGAATGAGAATTTGTCGATATTCTTCAAGGCAATACCGGGACCCGTCGCTACCGAAAGAAGCGGATCTTCGGCAATATGGAAAGGAATTCCGATTTTATCCCGCAGACGTTTGTCCAGACCGCGAAGCAACGCACCGCCACCAGCCAGATAAATACCGTTCTTAACGATATCGGCATATAATTCGGGAGGTGTCTGTTCAAGCGCACTCAGTACGGCAGCCTCGATTTTCGAAATGGATTTCTCTATACAATGAGCAATCTCCTGATAAGAAACCGGTACTTCCATCGGTAAAGCCGTCATCTGGTTTGGTCCGTGAACGATAAAATCTTCCGGCGGATTCTCCAGCTCCGTAAGTGCCGATCCGACATTGATTTTGATCTTCTCTGCCGTACGCTCACCCACCTTGATATTGTGCTGGCGACGCATGTACTCCTGAATATCTGCCGTCAAATCATCTCCGGCAATACGAATCGATTTGTTCGAAACGATACCGCCCAGCGAAATAACCGCAATCTCAGTAGATCCCCCGCCTATATCAACAATCATATTACCTTCGGGCGCTTCTACATCAAGACCGATACCCAAAGCCGCAGCCATCGGTTCATAAATCATATATACGTCGCGACCACCCGCATGTTCGCTTGAGTCACGTACCGCACGAATCTCAACCTCGGTACTTCCTGAAGGAATACAAACCACCATACGAAGGGAAGGAGAGAACCAGCGGTTCGTTTTAAACGCCATCTTCACCATACCGCGAATCATCTGTTCGGCAGCATAGAAGTCGGCGATCACCCCATCACGCAATGGCCGGATCGTACGAATATTCTCGTGCGTTTTTCCGTGCATCTGCTGTGCTTTATCCCCGACAGCCAATAATTTGTCTGTTCGGCGATCCAGGGCTACCACTGACGGTGCATTCACTACGATCTTATTATCATGAATAATAATCGTATTGGCCGTACCTAAGTCAATGGCTATTTCTTGTGTAAAAGAGAATAATCCCATTTTTCGTTTAATAATTTTTCTTTTTAAATACTGGTCCCTTCAAACCCCGCTCCGTAGGATTAGTGTTTGAAGTGACGGATTCCTGTAGTTACCATGGCGATGTCATGCTCGTCGCAATACGCTACAGATAGTTTATCATTGATTGATCCGCCCGGTTGGATAACAGCCGTAATACCTGCCTGATCCGCAAATTCCACACAATCCGGGAATGGGAAGAAAGCATCCGACGCCATTACCGCTCCATGAAGGTCAAAGCCAAATGTACCCGCCTTTTCAATTGCATGTTTTAAAGCGTCTACACGAGAGGTCTGTCCTACCCCGCTTGCACATAATGTCTTGTCTTTCGCTAGTACGATCGCATTCGATTTGCTGTGTTTCACAATTTTATTGGCAAACAACATATCTTCGATCTCTTTTTCCGAAGCCCCTTTCACAGTAACCTGTTTCAGTTCTTCTGCTTTTTCCTGATGCGAATCCTTGTCTTGTACCAACACTCCGTTCAACAAAGTACGGCATTGTTTGTGAGCAGGCTGTTTCTCTTTCTGAATCAGAATAATCCGGTTCTTCTTGGCAGCCAGCACTTCGAGCGCATCCACATCATAATCCGGAGCAATGATAATTTCGAAAAACAAAGTACTCATCGCTTCGGCTGTTGCTTTGTCTACCACTCCGTTTGTTACCAAAACTCCGCCAAATGCAGACAACGTATCACCGGCAAAAGCCGCTTTATACGCCTCTACCATGGTAGGACGCGAAGCCAGACCGCACGCATTGTTATGCTTCAGAATCGCAAATGTCAAATCATCGAATTCGGAAATCAAAGAAACTGCGGCATCAATATCCAACAAATTGTTGTAAGAAATCTCTTTCCCCTGCAACTGTTCGAACATCGCTTCGAAGTTACCATAGAAAACACCCTTCTGATGCGGATTTTCGCCATAACGCAACACTTTCGCATTATCGGCAGTCAGACGCAAAGCGCTTCCTTCTTCATTGTCGAACCAATTGAAGATCGCCGAATCATAGCCCGAAGAAACAGCAAATGCTTCTTTCGCAAACCATTTACGATCGGCCAATGTCGTTGTAGCGCCTTTCTCGTTCAACAAATCACGAAGAGGTGCATACTGTCCTTTAGATGCGACAATCACTACATCTTTAAAGTTTTTCGCTGCGGCACGGATAAGGGAGATACCACCTATATCTATCTTCTCAATGATTGATTTCTCGTCGGCTCCCGAAGCAACCGTATCCGTAAACGGATAAAGATCAACAATCACAAGATCAATTTCCGGAATTTCATATTGCTCGATCTGAGCCATATCTCCTTCCAGTTCACGACGGCAAAGAATTCCACCAAAGATCTTCGGATGCAATGTTTTCACACGACCTCCTAAAATCGAAGGGTAAGAGGTTAGATCCTCAACTGCCCCACAAGGCATTCCTAAAGACTCGATAAACTCCTGGGTTCCACCCGTTGAAATAAATCGCACTCCTTCGGCATTCAACTTACGTAAAATTTCTTCTAAACCATCTTTGTGATAAACAGAAACCAACGCGGTTTTAATTCTCTTACTTTCAGACATAATGTGGTAGTTATTTTTAAGTTACGCAAAAATACAAAATATTGTTTTTGAAACGAATAGATTGCAAATTTCTTTCACCAAAAATCTACTATTCCGCCTTACTTTGCAGCACTTGCATTTCACAAAGCCGACAATCGAATTTCAATTGCAAGCGATTATCGCGATATTCAAGAAAAAGGGGTTCTTTCGGAGTATTCTCTGCACCTTGCAATTTATGACACCATCCCATCGCATATTTAACACAATGTTTGGTAAACATCAACGGCACCCCGTCAACATGCTTCAACTCAAATCCGGGAGCAACCTCCTGAACACCATGCATTTGATAAAAACTCACCGCACGATTATTCGTCACATTACCCAGATAAGTGAGCTGGCTGCTTCCGAAAGCATGCGTGGTGGGCTTAAACGCCACTTCGTTGCGCGGGTAAAGTACCCGGCGCTTTTCGGCAAGCTTTTCGGCTGCCACGCGACGCAATTCCGCCAACAAGGAAGCCTGAATAAAATAAGGTGTCGTAAATTCTACCGTGATTTCAGATGCTTCAAAAATCGTTGTCCCCAGTTTCGACAACTGTTTTTTCTGGTTCTCCGACTGCTCGCTACGAGCCGGTTCTTTTGGCGCAACAACCTCTTCCGAAACAGAAAAACCGTCCTCATCAGTCATTGTCAATCCAAATCCCTGCGCCGTTTCACTCAACGCAAGCGTTACTCCTATTTTACGTGTAGCACTCTCTTTCGACAGTACTTTTTCAAATTCATGATCAAAATTACGATACAACTTCATCTTCGGAGAGATAGCCGGCCATTCGGCAGGAAACACGCGGTTATCCTCTACCCTGTTTACCCGAAATCCTTCCATCTGACCCGCTGCGTTCTGAAAGCACAAACCGTCGCCATTATTCAGCGCAACCAGTCCCGCTACCGTAAAGCTACCCGTGCGAATCTCTTTCACCGTACCGACATATTCACCGATCGACTTCGGAGTATCCGGCGAAATCACCTGCTCCTTCCGTTCTCCCGACAAATAATAATTCGTAAATCCACGGCTAAAACTCTTTTCCGGATTCGGTTCGAACGTAAACGCCGTATGTCCGGATGATTTAGCCGCCAGATCCGGACGCCGTTTAAAAATCGCATCCAGTTTTTTACGGTAATAAGCCGTAATATTTTTTACATAAGAGATATCCTTCAGTCGCCCTTCGATTTTCAGCGAAGTTACCCCCGCATCAATCAACTGCTCCAGATAGTCCGACTGGTTCAAATCTTTCAGCGAAAGCAAATGTTTTCCCTTCGCCAATACCTTACCTTCGGCATCCAGCAAATTATAAGGCAAACGGCAATATTGCGCGCAAGCCCCCCGGTTAGCACTTCGCCCGGATAATGCTTCCGACAAATAACACTGACCGCTATAACTCACACACAAAGCGCCATGCACAAACACCTCCAGCGGCACCTGTGTTTGCGAACTAATATTTTTTATCTGATTCAATGACAATTCGCGGGCAAGCACCACCTGCGAAAAACCGGCTTCCTCAAAAAATTTCACTTTTTCGGGAGTACGGTTATCCGTTTGTGTACTGGCATGCAACTCGATCGGAGGCAGGTTCAGTCCTAAAATACCCATATCCTGCACAATCAACGCATCTGCGCCGGCTTCATATAATTCATGAATCAACTTTTCCGCTTCCGGCAACTGCTCATCGGTCAATACCGTATTCAATGCCACATATACGCGGGCATGGTATAAATGGGCATATTCAGCCAGACGGCGAATATCGTCCACCGTATTACCGGCCGCAGAACGGGCACTAAAACGGTCGGCTCCGATATAAACGGCATCCGCACCGTGATTAATCGCAGCAATACCGGTTTCCAAATTCTTGGCAGGGGCCAGAAGCTCAATTTTTCTCATTTTTCAATCTCATTTATTTAATATCCCGAATATCATAAGGTGTCTCCTGATAAACGAAATAGTTCAGCCAATTAGAAAACAACAGGTTCGCGTGTCCGCGCCACCGCACAAGCGGTCCTGCTTCAGGGTCATCATCCCTGTAATAGTTATGCGGCACCTCGATCTGAAGCCCTTTCGCCATATCGCGCCGATACTCGGCATCCAGCGTATAAGCAGCATACTCAGAATGACCTGTCACAAAAAGCTCACGCCCGTTACGCCCCATAACCATATATACTCCCGACTCTTCCGATTCCGACAAGATGGTAAGTTCCTGTATTTTACGAATATCACTCTCCCTCACTTCGCTATGCCGGCTGTGAGGAACAAAAAACTCATCATCAAATCCTCTGAATATCGGGTTCTTTTGGTCATATACCGTATGCCGGAAAACTCCGAACATTTTTTTATCCAACGGATATTTCGGCACGCCATAAAAATGATACAACGCCGCCTGCGCCGCCCAGCAGATATACAATGTCGATGTTACATGCGTACGGCTCCACTCAAAAATACGCTCCATCTCCGACCAATACGCTACCGACTCATAATCAAGTTGTTCGAGAGGCGCACCTGTAATAATCATCCCGTCAAACTTTTCGGATTTCAGCTGATCAAATGTTTTATAAAATGCCTTTAAATGATCTCCGGACGTATTTTTCGACACATGTCCCGAAATCATCATAAATTCAATTTCCACCTGCAAAGGTGTATTTGACAACAAGCGAATCAAATCATTTTCTGTTGTGATTTTCACAGGCATCAGATTCAGAATCACAATTTTCAGCGGTCTGATATCCTGCTCGGACGCCCGATTGGCATCCATTACAAATATATTCTCCTCTTTCAACGCCTCGATTGCAGGCAATTTGTCCGGTAGATTTAATGGCATAATGTTAGATGTTGTATTATGAATGCAAACTTACAAAAGAAAATCAGAATAGCAGGCGTGCCCTGTCGCTTAGAATATTATATTCAGTTAAGGGAGTGTTAATATCTGATTAGATTTTCTTCGATTGCCAATCGGCTTTTTTCATATAAACAAAGGATATCACAAAAAGCAATCCCCAATATACATGTTCCGAATACCAGCAAACATCTACCGGCGCACTCAGTTTAAAGGCTACGATGCCAACATACAACATATAAAAAAACAGCGTCGCACACTCTATGGCCAATGCCGAGCGGGTATTTCCGGTTCCGGATACGAACTGGAAAAGTACAGAACCCGGAGCGGCAAACAAATAACTGGTTGTCAACACAATCAATGAAGGCAACGCCGCCTGCATCAATGTCGGATCTTCGGTATACACCCTCAGAATCAGTTCGGGTGCGATAAAGATGAAAAGCATGATAGGCACAACAACGATTCCGCACTGAATCAAAATATTACGAACCAAACGCGGCACTTGCGACGCCTTACCCTCTCCCATCAGATTAGATACCAACGTATTCGCGGCAGTACCATATGCGCTTACCGGCATAAACAGCATAGAAGAAACACTTCTCACAATATTCGAGATCGCCAACGACCGCTCACCCAAATGTTCGGTAGCCAAAAAGAACACAAACCAGGTTCCCAACGCTACGAAATACTGAATCATGGTCCAAACCGAAATACCCAGCAAGTGAGGCAATTGCTTCATATTATAAGCCGTGCGCTCAAAAAAGCCATATTTTCTCAGATCAGCCTTGAGTAACATGTAAACCACAAAGAAAACAACCGAAGCACCCTCTGCGATTACCGAAGCAATAGCCGCACCTTTGATACCCATGGCCGGACATCCGAATTTTCCGAAGATCATCACGTAGTCGAGGAATATATTCACAACCGCCATCACCAATGCACTGATTGTAAGCGCGCGAGTCTGGGTAATACCAACAAAGAAGGCGCGAAACATAACATTCAGAAAGGCAAAAAACAAGCCCCACATACGCCAGTCGATAAACTGTACGGTAGCCTCAAAAACCAGCTCCGATTTGATCAACATCCCCATGAGAGGAGCTACAAATTGCCGGGTAAGCGCCAGTATAATCACACCCAATCCCAACAGGAAAATAGTACCCTGTATAAAGATCGGCGCGATCTCCTTCAGCTTATGCTCACCGTTACGGCGTCCCATCAAAATCTGAGCACCGGTACTAAACCCAAATCCGAGCATATAAATAACCAGATACCACAAACCGCCGAGAGCCGAACCGCCCAATTCGATTTCACCCACATGCCCTAAAAAAGCCGTATCGGTAATATTGATTATATTCTGAGCCAGCAAGCTCAACATAATAGGATAAGAAACGTTCCAGATTTGTTTATTGGAATACATAAATTGAAATTTCAAGTTATAAAAAAACCCATCGGACGGATGGGTTTATACTTTGTGTACCTTAACGACAAAAGCGTCAGGAATGGGTTATCGCAAAATCTTGTTTGTAGCAGTATCCGGAAAAACGACCGAAGGCTTAAATGTTTTCGCCTCTTCGAAATCCATCAATGCGTAAGAAATAATAATAACAACGTCTCCGGGTTGTACCAAACGAGCCGCAGCTCCGTTTAAGCAAACTACGCCCGAGCCTCTTTCACCTTTAATTACATACGTTTCAAGACGAGCCCCATTATTATTATTAACAATCGCTACTTTTTCGTTCGGGATAATGTTTGCAGCTTCCAGCAACTCCTCGTCGATAGTAATGCTTCCGATGTAGTTCAGATCCGCCTGTGTTACTGTAACACGATGGATTTTAGACTTCATTACTTCAATCTGCATAATTGATTTATTGTTTATTTTTATAAATAATATTGTCGATCAAACGTACTTCGCCGCAATATACGGTAATACATCCAACGATATAATCCGAGTCAGCCCAGTTCTTAACCGGTTGCATCGTATCGCCGTCGACGATTTCAAAATATTCTGTTTCAAGAGAAGGCACCGAGTTGATCGCAGCCACAACAGCTTGCGCCGTTTCATCGACACTCATCTCATCCATGGCTGTCTTACTAGCAAACAACGTACGCGAAATAGCCACCGCCTCTTTCCGCTGTTCTTCAGAAAGGCGCATGTTGCGGCTACTTAATGCCAGACCCGATTCTTCACGCACGATCGGCACCTGAATAATCTGAACCGGACTGTTTAGTTGCCGTACCATTTCACGAATGATCGCTACCTGCTGGAAATCTTTTTCACCGAAATAGGCGCTATCGGGAGTAACCATGTCAAACAGCTTGCTCACAACCTGAGCTACGCCATTAAAATGACCGGGACGCATTTTTCCTTCCATCACGTCACCTACCGGACCGAAATCAAACAGGCGGGTATCCGGCTCGGGATACATCTCCGTCACTTCCGGCATAAAAACCACATCACAACCAACCGATGCAAGAAGTTCGGCATCCTTTTCAGGAGTACGCGGATATTTTTCCAGATCTTCCGGATTATTAAACTGTGTCGGATTCACGAAAACGCTGACCACACATATGTCATTTTCTCCTTTGCACTTTTTCACCAAAAACAAATGTCCTTCATGCAGGGCACCCATCGTTGGAACAAAGCCCACACTTTTACCTTGAGCTTTCGCTTCTGTAACGAATTGCTGTAAATCAGCTACTTTATTTACCGTTTTCATCTAAATATGTTCACTTACTTTTGCTTAACAGACACCCGCCCAAACGCAGGAGATTTCTATTGTGGTCTGAAAATCGGTGCAAAATAAGTAAATAAATATCAAACCATAAAAGAATAATAGAAAATAACATCTGCCGGAAATTTTTCTCACTTTTCATCGCACCTATAAGGTGATTCAATCCGGAAATGGATATAACCACCCGCTAAAACAGCCGTAATTGAGTTAAAAAACATTGCCTTAAATGGCCCGATTCATTTTAAAGCGCTCAAACATTGAAATGAAGCGTATTTTTTTTATTATCTTTGCAAAACAAAATATAGAGACATAAGAGGACAATCATGATGAAAGCCACCAAGGTACTATACATTACTTCAGAAATCACTCCTTATCTCCCGGAAAGTGAGATTTCAACCATTAGCCGCTATTTACCTCAGGGAATTCAGGAAAGAGGTCGCGAAATCAGAACATTTATGCCCAAGTACGGCAATATCAATGAACGACGTAATCAGTTACACGAGGTAATCCGCCTTTCGGGAATGAACCTTATCATTGACGACACAGATCACCCGCTAATCATTAAGGTTGCATCGATCCAGTCTGCCCGTATGCAGGTGTATTTCATCGACAACGAAGATTATTTCCAACGTAAAGCAACGCTAACAGACGAATCAGGAAAAGAGTTTGAAGATAATGATGAGCGCAGCATCTTTTTCGTGCGCGGTGTAATGGAGACAGTGAAAAAACTTCGCTGGGTTCCGGATATCATTCATTGCCATGGCTGGATGACCGCCCTTACGCCTCTTTACATCAAAAAGGCTTATGCCGACGACCCGTCTTTCCGTAATTCCAAAATCGTTTATTCTGCTTATAATGACGATTTCAAACAGGCTTTTCCGGAAAATTTCTCAGAGAAACTATTGCTTGACGGTATTGAAGACAGCGATATCGAAGCTATTAAAAACAAACAGGTCAGCTTTGAAGACTTGTCTAAACTTGCCATGAAATATAGCGATGGAGTGATCCAGGGAAGCGAAAACATTCAGCCGGAAATTCTGGATTTTGCAAAAAACAGCCAGAAACCGTTCCTTCCGTTCCAAAGTCCAGACACTTACATCGATGCCTACAACAGCTTTTATGATGTTGTTTGGGAAGAGGCGAACAAATAAAATCAGCTTATGAAACTGAATTCATTTTTCATGCTCGCGTTGGGCGTATTGCTTTGCGCATGTGAAGACACATTAACAAATATCGGCTCCAGCATTCGTCCGGATAGCGATGATCTGATAGTAAAAAGTGCAACTTTCGAAATTAAATCGAGTACGTTTTTAGCAGATTCGATCTACGTTCGTACTCCTAATCCTTTGTTAGGCGAGATCAATGATAATTTGTATGGAACCATCCGCGCAGACTATGCAGCTCAGTTTTATGCCAAACCGGGATTTAATTTCGACGTATACAACAGCGATACTCTGGTATTTAAACTCGGAAAAGACTCTTTGCTGAATAATCGCCTTGACTCGGCCGTTTTAAGCATTACATACAGAACATACATCGGAGATTCTTTGACACCTATGGCGGTTACGGCATATGAATTGTCGAAAACCCTGCCTTCGACTCCGGATGCATTTTATTCGAACGTTGATTTCGCACCCTATTATACACCGCTTAAACCAATCGGTAGCGCCGGTTATACCGGGAAAGACGTAAATGTAAGCGACTCGATCCGCAATCTGCAGAATTATGTTCCTTATGTAGATGTTCTGTTGGAAGATGAAATCAAAGACCGTTTCTTAGAACAGGTACGCAACAACCCAAAGACATTTGATGACGAAGCTTCGTTTCAGAAATTCTTCCCGGGTGTTTACCTGAAGAATACGTTTGGTAACGGTACCATTCTGAAAGTTGAATCTACATCTATCGGATTCTTCTACCGATCAGTCCATACGATGAAAGGTTCAAAAGGTCAGGACAGCACCTACTATAAGCGACACATGAAACTTATCGGGGTAACACCGGATGTGGTTCAGCTTAACCATGTATCCAATCCAACCATGCCGGGAGGCAATCCGGAATTGATGAATAATGATTCGGCAACGTTCATTACTTCACCGGGAGGATATTTCACACAGCTAAAATTACCTGTGGGGAATATTATGGAAACGATCAAGGATCCGTCGGCAACTGCCGAATACCTGAATGGAGTAAACCTGAATATGTTAGCTTATCCGCCGACAAATATTTTCTCTCAGGGCGCACCGAAATATGCTCTTTTGATTGAAAAAAGCAAAATGAACGAATTCTTCGAAAAAAACCAGTTACCGGATAATAAAACATCCTACCTGGCGGCTTTGGGGAGCGACTCAACTTCTGTTAATTACGGGTATAACTTCGGTAACATCAATTCAATGGTGCTAAACCTTGCCAAAGAACTCAACAGCGACGGCACTCCTAAAGACACCGTTGTATTGGCTGTGGTTCCGGTTGCCATCGGACGTGACTCTTACGATAACATTGTCCGTGTTACAAACTATTTTATGCCGGGTGGAATTTCGCTTAAAAGCGGGAAAAACATACAGAAAAGTACGGTTATCTACACCCAGAAAATAAACAAAGAAGAATAATCCTTCTCTCTATCCGAAAAAGAGGATATACCGGAATACAATATTACACCCCGAAAGTGAAACAAACTTTCGGGGTGTTTTTTTATTCATACCCTATCCGTTGACTTTTATATTTTCCGAAAATGGCTCACCCGATATTTAGTGGGATTAAGCATATAATTTAGGAAGTCTGAGATGTTTTTTCACACACCGTACGGCACGCGGAAGAACTCCGTACGGTGTGCGCAATCTTCCTGCCCAATAGAAGTATAATGGTACCCGAAAATTGCCATCGACTCCGGCTTTATCCCCAAAAACAGAAAAGGTTCAGATCTAATCGCTTAAATCTGAACCCTACTATCTAATTATCCGGTACTCTTAAAGCCCTATTCTTATTTTGAACACGGATTTTCTTCTTTTTCCTTACTCTTGGCACATTTGGCAATCGCCTTCGGAGCAGCTTTTTTCGCTTTTTCTATCGCAGCTTTCGCCTTGGCCAGTTTATCTTCGAGATGCTTAATCTCTACACACTGATTCTGGATCGTTGTGATCAAAGCATTTAGTTCTTCATTCTCAATCTCGTCGGGATATTGCTGCTGTACACGCACAATGAAATCGCTTAGCACATTCATGTAGTTTGTAAAAGCTTCGTAAGGAGAATCATACGGGCTAAACAACCGATGCATGGCACCATCCGATTTACGCTTGGTACTCATATAATAAAAATGGTCGCTGCTCTGCAAATAATCCCAGTCTTGCAACAAACGGCGGTCATTACACAAACGCACCCGCTCACCGATCGAATACAGGCGGTTACACGCCTCTTTTTGCAAGATATTACCTAACCATGCACTGGTATCACGCTCTTCGTCGGCCCATGAGATCGGATGAGTTACCGAGAATATTCCGGCCGGCTCATGCGAAGCAATCACCTCCGACGGAGTTGCAAATGCGATATGGTTCTTTTCGGCAAAAACAGGAAGGGCCTTCATAAATTCGAAAATACCCGTACCCGCCGGTTGCATAGAACCCAGCACTTCATAATTCATAAACAGATTAACCACCTCTTCGCCTTCGGGTAATGCCGAAATCCAGTTTATAAACTTATCTGCCGTAAGAGGATATTCCGCCCAGTTATACTTCGAGAAGTTAAAGCTAATATCATCACTCAGTTTTGAATTTTTCAACAACAGCTTCAGATCCGGATTTGTTGCAGACGAATAAACATAATTCGGGCTTTTCCATCCTAAAATATGCTTGGCTCCTTCTGTGATCACTCCTTTGAATCCCATCTGAGCAATCTGCTCGCTGATCTCGTCCGAATAAATCAACTCGGTATTTCGCAACACGGTTGGTGTTTGGCCGAACAAGGCTTGTATCTTATCCGAATGCATCCGAATCTGTCGCTCAAATTCAACAGGATCTGTCAGCGACGAAAGAGAATGCGAATAGGTTTCCGACAGAAATTCCACACAACCGGTAGCTACAAGCTCCTTCATACTGTCAATAAACTCCGGAACATAAATTTCAAGCTGCTCTAACGCTACTCCCGAAATTGAAAACGCCACCTTAAAAGCCCCATTCGAACTACGAATCATATCAAGCATTGCCTGATTTGCCGGCAAATAAGATTTACGCGCAATATCCTTGATGATTTCCTCATTATTAAAATCATCATAATAATAGTGATCACTGCCGATATCGAAAAAACGGTAACGCTTTAAACGAAAGGGCTGATGAATCTGGAAATAGAAGCAAATGGTTTTCATATAGTAGTGTGATTTTTTAATTCTTAAATAAACAGAGATTTCAAAAGGCTTTTACCAGCCTAATAATCGCTTATAGATATCTATTACCTTACAGCCGGCATATTCCCATTTTATCTCATCCACCTCCGCTTTCCCCTCTTCTTTCATAAACCGGTAAAGAGACGGATAGGTAATAATCGAATACATCGCGTCGGCCATTGCATCAATATCCCAATAATCCACTTTAATGGCATTATCCAGAATCTCGGCACATCCCGACTGTTTTGATATAATGGTTGGCACTCCCACCTGCATGGCTTCGAGCGGAGAAATACCGAAAGGCTCAGATACGGAAGGCATCACATATACATCACTGGCTTTCAACATTTCATACACTTGTTTTCCCTTCAGAAATCCGGTAAAATGGAATCGGTCGGACATGTTGCGGCGCGCTACCAGACGAATCATCTCATTCATCATATCACCGCTTCCCGCCATTACGAAACGTACGTTTTTTGTTTTCTGAAGCACCTTGGCGGCAGCTTCCACAAAATACTCAGGACCTTTCTGCATCGTTATACGCCCGAGAAAGGTAATCACTTTGTCATCCGTGCCGCGGGATGCCACGATCTTTTGGATCTCTGGACTCATCGGCTCCACGGCATTATGCACCGTAGTAACCTTTGCCGGATCAATACCATATTTATCGATTACGGTGCGACGCGTCAGTTCGCTTACCGTAATG
>JAVWBH010000003.1:15893-26042 GCA_036649595.1 Bacteroidales bacterium | reverse complement strand
ATTGCAGAATCAGGTCATTGTTTTCGGGACCGTATATTTTATGAGGAGAAGTAACTGAGGGTCGGTCATTACGATAGCCGTATGGTCATCAATAATAAACGGAGTGTTAATACCTTCCATTGTTTGCTCTTTTTAGATTATTAATATCGTATCATAATAGAAACATTTGGTTATTGAAATAGGTTTATAAATTACGCTTGCAAAACGGCAAAAAAAAGCTTTCTAAGAGCCTGTTTTATAGGGTGTAATGAGGAGGTATTCTGTTTGTCGCGCTGTTTTTTTAGAAGTTTCGCAGGAGCCGGTTTCTGATTTAAAAAAAATGCTCCCGGTTTTGCTTGAAGAAAGGTCTTGTTTATGACATAAGCATGCTGTAAAGAATATGGTTGCGGGTTGGCAGATTGACGGACAGGGGATTTTTGTACTTCAAAAGAGTACAAAAAGCAGAAATAGTCGTCTTCTTTTCAAACGCAAATCACTTTGACATATGAATAATCGAATATGGGTGAAGGGCGGCTATCTGAGTATGATGGCAGCTCTTCTGTCTTTTAACCTGAACGCGCAAAATAAACCTGCTGAAACACAAATACATTATTTGTCGGGTAAAGGGGCTGATGATGCAGTAGAATGGGATTTCTTCTGTACAGAGGGTCGTAACTCCGGTAAATGGGATAAAATAAAGGTTCCTTCGTGTTGGGAATTGCAGGGATACGGAAAGTTTCAGTATGGAATCAATTTCTACGGAAAAGCTTTTCCTGACGGTGTTGCCGCAGAAAAAGGGATGTATAAGCATGAGTTTGAAGTGCCTGCTGAATGGCATGGAAAAAAGATCGAGCTTGTATTCGAAGCTTCAATGACAGATACCGAGGTGAAAGTAAACGGCCGTAAAGCCGGATCGAAACATCAGGGGGCTTTTTATCGTTTTTCGTATGATGTGACTGACTTGCTTAAATTCGGGAAAAAGAATTTGCTGGAAGTGACAGTCAGTAAAGAATCGGAAAATGCCGGAGTAAATTTGGCTGAACGACGTGCCGATTACTGGAACTTCGGGGGGATTTTTCGCCCTGTATTCCTGCAGGTGCGCCCCGCTCATCACATCGATCACCTGGCTATTGACGCCCAGGCCGACGGGTCGTTTAAAGCGAATTGCTACCTCAATAATGCTGCGGGGAACGATACCAAAATCAAAGCTGAAATATTTGATCTGAACGGTAAAAAACTGGCCGAGAAAACGATGCCTGTTAAACAGGTAGGCGTCTGGACTGCTATTGAGATGAATTTAAAGAATCCTGCTCTCTGGACTGCCGAGACTCCTAATTTATATAAAGCACAATTTACATTACTGAATGGCAAGGACGTATTGCATCAGACTACCGAAAAATTCGGATTCCGTACGATCGAAGTGCGTGAAAGCGATGGTATGTATATCAATGGCGTCCGTGTAAATATCCGTGGTGTAAACCGTCATAGTTTCCGTCCTGAAACGGGACGTACATTGTCGCGTGAAAAAAATTACGAAGATGTACGCCTGATTAAAGAGATGAATATGAATTCGGTTCGTTTATCTCATTATCCGGCAGACCCCGAATTCCTGGAGGCTTGTGATGAGCTTGGTTTATATGTTATGAATGAACTGGGCGGCTGGCATGGTAAATACGATACGCCGACCGGTGTGAAACTGATCGAAGGAATGATTGAGCGGGATGTGAATCATCCTTCTGTTATCTGGTGGAGTAACGGTAATGAAAAAGGCTGGAATACCGAACTGGATGGCGAATTCCATAAATGGGATCCGCAGAAACGTCCGGTGATTCATCCTCAGGGAAATTTCGGCGGCTTTGAAACAATGCATTATCGCTCGTATGGCGAGAGCCAGAATTATATGCGTCTGCCGGAAATTTTTATGCCGACAGAGTTCCTTCACGGATTGTATGACGGAGGCCATGGCGCCGGATTGTACGATTATTGGGAAATGATGCGTAAGCATCCTCGTTGTATCGGCGGATTCTTATGGGTTTTAGCCGACGAAGGTGTAAAACGTGTTGATGAGAATGGCCGTATCGACAATCAGGGTAATTATGGTGCCGACGGTATTGTCGGACCTAATCATGAGAAAGAAGGTAGTTTTTATACGGTTAAGCAGATATGGAGTCCGGTGCAGATAATGGATAATCAGCTTCCAGCTACTTTCGACGGTGCATTTACGGTAGAAAACAGATATGATTTTACGAATCTGAATACTTGCCGTTTTACATACCAATTGGTAGATATGCCAGAGGCATCTGATCTGGACGGAAAGACAAAGGTGATCAATGAGGGATCTGTAAAAGGTCCGGATGTGGCTCCGCATCAGGCCGGAATGCTAAAACTGAATCTTTCAAACTGGAGTAAGGCGGATGCTCTTTACCTGACGGCAACCGATAAGAGCGGTGCCGAATTATGGCGCTGGGGTTGGAATCTCAATGATTATAAAGAGAAATCGCATCCGACAGACCAATTGGTTGCAAAAGGAAATGCTTCTTATCAAGTATCTGATGCTGCCGTTGAAGTAAAAGCGGGAGATATGACTTATACTTTCTCGAAAAAGGATGGCGAATTGAAAAAAGTCACACGTGGTGAAAAAGAAGTTTCTTTTGCCAATGGTCCGCGTTTTACGGCAGCACGCCGTGCAGACCGTTCGTTAGATCAATTCTATAACCATGATGATGAAACGGCAAAAAAGAAAGACCGTACCTATACGGAATTTACGGATGCTGCTGTTCTGAATACGATAGATGTCAGAGAAGAGAACGGATCGGTTGTGGTTGATGTAAAATATAAACTGGGTAACCTGCAGTCTGTATTATGGCGTATTGCGCCGAATGGAAAAGCTCAGTTGGATTATGCTTATTCATTTGACGGGGTTGTAGAACTGATGGGTATCAAATTTGATTATCCGGAAGATAAGGTGGTATCAAAACGCTGGCTGGGTGCCGGGCCTTACCGCGTATGGCAGAACCGTTTACATGGTACGACTTATGATGTATGGGAAAATAACTACAATGATCCGATTCCGGGTGAAAGCTTCTTGTATCCTGAGTTTAAAGGATATTTTGCCGATTGGCAGTGGGTTAATCTGAAAACGACAGAAGGGGTGATCACACTACAAAATCGTTTGCCGGAAAATGATCAGTATTTAGGAATCTATCAGCCACGTGATGGTCGTGACGCATTGCTTTATACTCTACCGCAAACAGGTATTTCTGTGCTGGATGTAATCCCGGCAGTGAGAAATAAGGTGAATTCAACAGACTTATGCGGACCTTCTTCTCAGGCAAAATGGGTAAGTGGTGTGAAAACCGGAAGTTTGCAGATTGATTTCAATATCTGATATCAAGTGATTACAAACACAAAAGTAGTTTGAATGAAACGAAAATATATTCTACTCTCAGCTTTACTGAGTGTACACACGTTGTTCGGGCAGTCGCTCGAACAACGGTTCCGGGAGCCGGCCGATGAGGCGGCTCCCTGGACTTTTTGGTACTGGATGTACGGGGCTGTTTCGAAAGCCGGTATTACGGCTGATCTCGAATCTATGAAAGAAGTAGGGTTGGAAGGTGCTTACCTTATGCCGATCCGTAGTCATAAAGAAAAAGAACTGCTTTCGCCGTCGGTGGAACAACTTTCTCCCGAATGGTGGGAGATGGTCCGTTTTGCAATGAGCGAATCAGAACGTCTCGGTTTAAAACTGGGAATGCATATATGCGATGGATTTGCACTTGCCGGCGGTCCGTGGATCACTCCTGAAAAATCCATGCAGCAGGTTGTTTCGGCAGATACGGTTGTCAGTGTGAAAAAGAATAGCCGTTTCCGATTGCCTCAGCCAAAGATGAAATGTGATTATTATGAGGATATTGCGGTGTTTGCCGTACCTGTGAAAGGGGAGCGGCTGAGCAGTATGCAGTCGCCGTCGGTGACTTCGAGCGTTGACAGCGATCCGGCACCGGCTTATCTTACCGGCCTGGAAGACGGAACTTTCCGTAGTTCTTCCGACTGCTGGATACAATACGCCTTTGAAGAGCCATTTACCTGCCGTTCTATCTCTCTTGAACCGGGTGGCAATAACTATCAGGCACACAGGCTGCACGTATATTGCAGTGAAGACGGCGTTAACTTCCGTTCAGTAAAACAATTGACTCCGGCTCGTTCCGGATGGCAAAATACGGATGCCGGTTTCACTTATAGCATCCCTGCTACCACATCCTGTTACTTTCGTTTCACCTGGAGCCCGGAGGGTTCTGAGCCGGGGGCGGAAGATATGGACGCGGCAAAATGGAAACCCAATCTGAAATTGAAGGGGGTGTCGTTGCAGGAAATAGCCAAGCTCGATAATTTCGAAGGTAAGAGTGCTCAGGTATGGCGTTTAGCCGCCCGTAACGGATCGCAGGAAATAGCTCCCGAAGATTGTATCCAATTGTCTGAAATCAGGGAAGTAACCGCTTGGTTTAAAGACGGCGAGTTGGCATTGCCTGCCGAATTTGCGAAGAATCGTTGGCGCATTGTCCGGTTGGGACATACTACTACCGGACATACGAATGCTACCGGAGGAGAAGGAAAAGGGCTCGAATGTGATAAATTTAGTCCCGAAGCAGTAGCCTTGCAATTTGACCGCTGGTTTGCGGAAGCATTACGCCAGGGCGGTGAAACCGCACGGAAAGTGCTTACCCGTATGCATGTTGACAGTTGGGAATGTGGCAGCCAGAACTGGTCTTCGAATTTTGCCGATCAGTTTAAAAAGCGGAGAGGGTATGATTTGCATCCTTATTTATTGCTTTATGCCGGAATTCCGGTAGAGAGTGCAGAAATCTCGGAAAGTGTTTTGGCAGATATACGCCAGACGATTGCCGAACTGGTAGTGGATGTGTTTTATGAAACACTTGCTCAAAAAGCTAAATCTGTCGGATGTGAGTTCTCGGCCGAATGTGTTGCTCCTACGATGATGAGCGACGGATTAGCCCATTATGCGAAGGTAGATCGGCCGATGGGTGAATTTTGGCTGGAAAGTCCGACACATGATAAACCCAATGATATGGCGGATGCAATCAGCGGAGCGCATATTTACGGTAAGAATATTATTCAGGCAGAAGGTTTCACTCAGTTAAGGACGATGTGGGATGAGCATCCCGGAAATCTGAAAACTTTGCTGGATGCCAATTATGCACTGGGGATCAATAAACTATTTTTCCATGTATTTACGCATAATCCGTTTACCGAAAAAGCGCCGGGAATGACGCTGGAAGGGATCGGCTTGTATATGCAACGAGACCAGACCTGGTGGTCGCAGTCTGTTGCGTGGATTGATTATATCAAACGTTGTCAGTCTTTGCTGCAATATGGATCGCCAGTCAATGACATTGCTGTTTTTATCGGAGAGGATACTCCGCGCCGGGCTATTTTGCCGGATCGTCTGACAAGCTCTTTGCCGGGATTAGTGGGTAAAAAGCAATTTAAGGCAAATCGTGACCGTATGCGGAATGTCGGACAGCCTTTGCGGACGATGCCTGTCGGTGTCACTCATTCAGCCAATATGGCGGATCCCCAAGACTGGATTGACCCGTTAAGGGGGTACGGATATGATTGTATTAATCCGGATGCGTTGCTCCGTTTGGCAAAAGTTGAAAACGGACGGATGGTTTTACCGGGAGGAGCTTCCTATAAAGTGCTGGTGTTGCCTCTTCCGCATCAGATGAATCAGAATCACGCTTATATGAGTGTGGAGATAGCCCGAAAAATCAAAGAGTTGCAGGCGGGTGGTGTTGTTGTACTTTTAGGTGAAAAACCGGTAGAGGTGCCGGGTAATTATCGTAAAGAAGAGCAAAATGCAGAGCTTGCTAATCTTACACGGGATATCTGGAATGTAGACCCGAAATATAAGTTGCCTTATACGGACGCTAATTTTGCCGGTTTCGGCTTGATAAAAGATGCCATGTTTATTGATGAACTGGATATCACGGCAGAGGGGATTGCCTGGACCCACCGTACCGGAGATTTGGGCGATCTTTATTTCGTATCGAACCAGTTACCAAAAAAACGTGTGTTGAAGGCTTATCTCAGAGCAGAAGGAACGCCTGAATTATGGGATCCGGCAACGGGACAAATGTATAAGGTTGAATCACGGCAGGGTGAGCCAGGGCAGCGTATTGTTTCATTGGAATTAGAACCGAACCAATCGTTGTTTGTCGTCTTCCCGAACCGGCAGATTGCAACAGAGGCAAAAGCTGCCGGGGTACGTTCTCAGTTGTTACCGGTTGTTACACCGTGGACTATCTCTTATGGTGATACCGGACTGACCGAAACCGTTTCAGAACTGACCGACTGGGCATCTCATCCGAATGATTCGATCCGCTATTTTTCTGGCACCGCTCAATATTCGACTGTGTTTAAGTGTAATCCGAAAAAGGGTGAGCGGGTTTTGTTGAATCTGGGAGCCGTAGGTGTGATAGCCGGAGTTCGGGTAAATGATATTGACTGTGGAATTGTGTGGACGAATCCGTTCCGGGTTGATATTACGGAGGCTTTGAAGAAAGGGCGTAATACATTGCAAATTGCTGTAACCAATTGCTGGGCAAACAGAATAAAGGGTGTAACAGAAAACAAGGTCAGCGGAACGGGGATCTGGACGAATGCTCCTTATCGATTGGCGGATGAGCCATTGCAACAATCCGGCTTGTGGACTCCGTTGAAACTGGATTTTGAAAAATAAAGATTAGAACCATGAACATAGAAATGAAAAAATGGCTGCCCGTCCTGTTCCTGGGATGTGGTATGATCGCAGAGGCAGAGGTAACACTACCCTCGGTTTTTGGAGATAATATGGTACTCCAACAAAGAGAGAATGTTCTTTTGTGGGGAAAAGCCGACGGTAAAAAAGTAAAGATAACCACTGGCTGGAATAAGAAAACGTATGAAGTAAAGCCGGATGCGAATGGACAATGGCGTATACATATTCCTACTCCCGGGGCCAGCGGCCCTTATGAGATTCGTTTTGATGACGGGAAAGAGAAACTGCTGAAAAATGTGTTGCTGGGTGAAGTGTGGCTCTGTTCGGGGCAATCGAATATGGAGATGCCCATGAAAGGTTTTAAAAATCAGCCTGTCGCAGGTGCAAATCTCGATATTGTACGCTCTAAGAATCCGGAGATCCGTTTGTTGACGGTAAAAAGAACGTCAACAATTGATCCGCAACCGGATATTCAGGGAAACTGGCAAGAAGCAGCTCCCGTATCTGTTCGTGAGTTTAGCGCTACTGCTTATTATTTCGGACGTTTATTGAATGAAACTCTGGATGTACCTGTGGGTTTGATTGTCAGTGCGTGGGGAGGTTCTTGCGTAGAGGCATGGATGACCCCTCAGATGTTGGCTCCGTTTAAAGAGGTGCGTATCCCGCAGAAGCCGGAAGATATCAAAGAGAAAAACCGGACACCGACAACCCTTTATCAGGGAATGATTCACCCATTGGCCGGATATACGATTAAAGGCGCGATCTGGTATCAGGGAGAGTCAAACTATGACCGTGCCCACTCATATGCGGCGATGTTTACGACAATGGTCAATGGCTGGCGTGAGAAATGGGGTCAGGGTAATTTCCCGTTCTATTATTGCCAGATAGCCCCTTATGATTACAGAATAATTACTCCGGCAGGAAAAGAGGTTATCAATTCAGCTTATTTGCGTGAAGCTCAGCTACAGGCTGAAAAAATGATACCCAATTCAGGTATGGCTGTTTTGATGGATGCCGGTTTAAAAGAAGGTATTCATCCGGCAAAGAAACAGGTAGCCGGCGAACGCTTGTCTTTGCTTGCCCTAAAAAACACGTACGGATTAGAGGGGTTTGGTGCGGATAGCCCTGTATTTAAGGAAATGACCTTGCAAAACGATACTGCTGTGATTGCTTTTGAAAATGCACCGATGTGGATTACGGCTAAGGGAAATGAGTCGGATTGTTTTCAGGTCGCGGGCAAGGATCGCCGTTTTTATCCGGCAAAAGCCTGGATCGTGCGCAGTAAAGTGTATGTGAAGGCGGAAGAGGTGAAAGAACCTGTTGCCGTACGTTATGCCTTTGAAAATTATGTGGAGGGCGATTTGTATAGTACGGAAGGTTTGCCGGTATCTTCTTTCAGAACAGATAACTGGGATTGATATTGCACCTGTTGTTAAAAAATAAATGATATATACATGAATAAAACGATTTTATGCATATTACTTTCGGCTTTCTCGTTGACGGCGGTCGGAAGTAACACTTCTCCGGATATTTCGGTAGCCGGATTGATTGATTTTGCGGGAAGCGGCAGGGAGGTAATCGGATTTAATCCGGGCTGGCGTTTTGTAAAAGGCGATGTGCCGGGAGCGCAAGAACGTAATTTTAACGATACCGGTTGGAGTCTGGTTTCTTTGCCGCATACGGTAGAGTTGATGCCGGCCGAAGCAAGCGGTTGTCGTAACTATCAGGGGCCGGCATGGTATCGGAAACGATTTGTGGTACCTGCTTCTTTAAAAGGCAAAAATGTGAGTGTACATTTTGAAGCAGCCATGGGGAAAAAAGATATTTATGTAGACGGGAATAAAGTATCCGAACATTTCGGAGGCTATTTGCCATTTAATATCGATCTGACCGCAGCAGGCGTGCAGCCGGGCGATACCTGTCAGCTGGCTGTTTTTATCGATAACAGCAATGATAAGGCGTATCCTCCCGGGAAACCGCAGTACACGCTTGATTTTGCTTATCACGGAGGAATTTACCGTGATGCATGGTTGATCGGCAAATCGCCCGTTGCGATTACAGACCCGGTAGCGGCGAATAAAGTTGCAGGCGGAGGGGTATTTGTTCATTATGACGGGATTTCTGAAAAGAGTGCCACTGTTTTCGTGAATACGGATGTAAAAAACGATGCTCCGAAAGATCAACGTATCGTAGTAGAGAATACTTTGTTGACGGCAGAGGGTAAGAAAGTACAGACACGTACTACTTCGGCTGTTTTGAAGCCGGGGGAGTCTCGTACTTTTTCTCAGGAAATGAAAGTAAATAAACCGTCGCTATGGAGTCCGTCGACTCCGTATCTGTATCGGATGCAGACAAAGATCCGACAAGGCGGAAATACCGTTGACGGAGGAATAACCCGCATCGGTATCCGAAAGGCTGAATTTAAAGGAAAAGAAGGGTTCTGGCTGAATGGAAAGCCTTATGGCCAGCTGATCGGAGCTAACCGTCATCAGGATTTCGGCTATGTAGGAAATGCAATACCCAACTCTCAGCAATATCGGGACGCCCTGAAATTACGTGAGGCGGGGTGTACGATTATCCGATCAGCCCATTATCCGCAGGATCCGGCTTTTATGGATGCTTGTGATGAACTGGGTTTATTTGTGATTGTGGCTACTCCGGGATGGCAATATTGGAATAAAGCACCTCAATTTAAGGAGCTGGTACATCAGAATACCCGCGAAATGATTCGCCGTGACCGAAATCATCCTTCTGTATTGATGTGGGAGCCGATTTTGAACGAAACCCGGTTTCCGTTGGAATTTTCACTTGAGGCATTGCAGATTACGAAAGATGAGTTCCCTTATCCGGGACGTCCGGTTGCTGTAGCCGACCTGCATTCGGCAGGTGTTGCCGAACATTACGATGTGGTATACGGATGGCCGAAGGATGAGGGTAGTACAAGCCAGTGTATATTTACCCGGGAGTTCGGAGAGAATGTAGACGACTGGTATGCTCACAATAATAACAATCGGGCATCCCGTAGCTGGGGTGAACGCCCGATGGCGGTGCAGGCTCTTTCATTGGCAAAATCGTATGACGAGATGTTTGAAACTACCGGGCAGTTTATCGGAGGAGCACAATGGCATCCTTTCGATCATCAGCGGGGATATCATCCGGATCCTTACTGGGGCGGCCAGTTCGATTGTTTCCGCCAACCGAAATATACTTATCAGATGTTTCGTAGTCAGACTCCGGCGGAGCCGAACCCGTTGCTTTCTGAATCGGGTCCGATGACTTATATTATGCATGAGATCTCTCCGTTCTCGGATAGGGATGTTACGGTATTTAGTAATTGCGATTCGGTACGTTTGATTGTCTATGGAACCGATACAATTGTAAAACCGGTTATC
>JAVWBH010000003.1:6513-15883 GCA_036649595.1 Bacteroidales bacterium | reverse complement strand
CCAAACCGGTGGTTCACGCCCAAGGCCATATGCCGAATGCACCGGTTGTTTTCGAAAACGTATATAATTTCTGGGAGATGCGTGAATATACGTATGTGCAGAAGAACTGGAAGCAGGTATCTTTTGTTGCAGAAGGAATTCGAAACGGAGAGGTTGTGTGCCGTAGTGTCCGCATGCCTTCCCGTCGTTCTACTAAACTTTCTTTACGTTTGGATCATCCGTCACCGTTGGTTGCCGACGGGTCTGATTTTGCGGTAGTAATTGCCGAGGTTACGGATGATTCGGGTAATGTGCGTCGTCTGGCAAAAGAAAATATTGTTTTCACGCTTGAAGGGGAAGGCCAGATTATCGGAGATACCGCTATCGGAGCAAATCCGCGCGCCGTTGAATTCGGATCTGCACCTGTCTTGATCCGCTCAACAATGACTGCCGGAAAAATCAAGGTAAAAGCGCATGTGTTGTATGAAGGAACCCATGCTCCGGCACCTGCAGAGTTGGAGTTTGAATCAATTCCTTCTAACCGGGAGTTCTGTTTTCTGGAGTCGGGTAACATGATTACACGCAATAATCAGGCAGATCGTAAAGCCGGAAAACGCGAACTGAGTGAAGAGGAAGCAAAAAAGCTTTTGCTGGAAGTTGAGCGTCAACAGACTGATTTTGGCGAGACACATAAAAAAGAAGCTAAATAAGAGAATGTGATTTTTTGACAGTTTCAGATAAGCTTTGTCAGGACGCATTCGGAGAATCAGAATATGAAATGCCGGGCTTTTTAGTCCGGCATTTCTTATTCTTGAAATATTCTTAAAAAAACCGTTTAATTTAACATTGAAATTGGGTTTGGAATTTGATTTTTCACTTTTTGAGTTCTATTTTAGTAGTCGAATTGAAAAATAACAAAATAAAGTGCTGACCTTTTAATCTTCGTTTAGTTCTTTCAGAATAAGTTCGGGATCTTAAAGTAGTCTCTTCCTTTCAAAAACACACAGAATAATACCTTGATTATGATAAAACCCATTCTATTACTATTCACCTTATTGTTTGGTATTTGTACAAACGGTTTCGCATCGAAAGATAACATGATCGTTGAGCATTATACAACAGAAAACGGATTGCTGAACGAGTATGTTTATTGTACTTTAAAGGGGTCGGACGGCTTTGTCTGGTTTGGAACCTGGTATGGGCTATGTCGTTTTGACGGCGCCCAGTTTAAATATTACAATTCGCGTGAAGAATTCAGCCCGACAATGCCTCCTCGAAAAATACAACGTATGTTGGAAGAGAAAAATGGCAACATATGGATTAAAACGGTCGATCGGAAATTGTACCTGTTTTGTCGGAATAAAGAGCTTTTTATTCCGATTGCCGACGAGATGAAAGAGTTTGCCGGAAATACCCAGATTTTCAAATTTGAAAAAACGGAAGATGGCGAAATTCTCGTGTTGACCAAGAATATGACTTTAGTACGATTAGAATCTGAGGCTGACGGAAAAATACAAATTACACCTTTACATAAGCCCACTCAGGAGGATTTATCAAAAGTTGATCAGAATTTATTAATTGAAAGCAAATCATATGTAAACTGGATCGGTACGGATAATCAGATATATTCGTTTCCGAAAGGGATTCATTTATCCAATAAACCGTCTGATTTTATAACCCGCCAAATTTTTTCGGATTCGAAGAGTAAGTTGACTTGTATTTTCAGAAGTAACTCTTTTATCTGGATAGGAGATCAGCAGAGTAATATTTTCAGAGTAGACCTGGAAACCGGGAATGTGGCAGAATATCAGTTGCCGATTAATTCGCGCGATGCCATTAACAGCATTGTGACAGGGGATGAGAGAACACTTTTCATAACAACGGCCAGCGGAGGTGTTTATGAATATTCGTACTATAACAACCAATACAGGGTTATTCCGTTAACTGTAAGCGGAAGAGGTATTTACCAGGGATTTGCCGACAGTTATAATAAGATCTGGTGGGTAGAGGAGGATATCTCGATCACTTATTTTGATCCGGTTAGCCGGATCTCAAAACGTTTTTTCTTTCCGGAAGGGGCGAAGATGGAAAAATTTCAGTTTCAGGATGCAAATGAAAACGGAATGATCTTCTTAATGCCGGCCGGTAAAACGGCAATATTTAACCGGGACGATTTAACCTTGAACTATCTGGATGAATTATTGCCGAATACCCGTCATAAATCAGACCGGGCATTCCTGCATAATCTCTTTGATAAAGATGGAATCTTGTGGCTTTCATCGAAGCACGACGGGGTTTATCGTATTAACTTCCCATCCAATCGTTTTTATCAGGTCCATCCTGAAAAGTTTATCGGGAAGGCGATTGATCCTGCACACTTGAAAGGGGTACGTACTATTTCTCAGACAAGTAACGGTGAGATATGGATAAGTAGCCGGGATCAGGAAGTGATGCAATTGAACAGTCATTTCCAGTTAATATATTGTTATAATGCCCGTACTTATAATTTAGGTTCGGTTTATCACATAATGGAAGACAGTAAGCGTAACCTGTGGTTTTCGACAAAGGGGGAGGGCTTGATAAAGGGAATACCCGATTCTTCTCAACCCAACGGCTATCGTTTTGTACGGTATAACGGAGACAACTCTTCGAAAAACGGATTGAACAGTAATGATGTATACGCCACCTTTGAAGACCGGAAAGGAAATATATGGGTTGCTGTGTTTGGAGGCGGCTTAAATCTGATTGCTGAAAATGATGGTAAAGAGTCGATCTATAATAAGAATAACTGTTTTCTCCATTATCCGGGATATGGCCTTTATACCAATATCCGGGCGATAGAGGAAGATGAAACAGGCCGGATTTGGGTAGGGACGATGGACGGACTGATGTCTTTCAAAAATGATTTCGACAATCCTGCCGAGATAGAGTTTGAACTTTATCCGGATAAGAAATATGGCGACGGGATTGTGGATAATGACATTTATTGTATGTATAAAGATGCGTCGTCCCGAATATGGATGAGTGCGTTTGGCGAGGGGTTATACTTGCTGAAAGGATACGATAAAGAGAACCGGACTCCTCTCTTTGACCGGTTCGATATGTCGTCGGGATTAAAGAGTAATGTCATCATGTCAATTACGGGAGACGCGGCCGGACACCTCTGGCTTGCTACCGAAAAAGGAATTAGCCGGTTTACCATCAAAGACCGGTCTTTCCGGAACTTCGACCGATATGATGGTTTCCCCAATGTAAAAATGGAAGAAAACTGTACGCTGTTTCATCCTTCGGGCCAATTATATTTCGGAACAAAGAGCGGAATCCTGGTTTTTTCGCCGGATAACATCGGTATTTCCGGGATACAATACCCGACTTATATTGTAGATTTCCGTATTTCGAATAAATCGGTTCGCTTACTGGAGAATAATCCTTTTGAAGGAGACCCGATTAACAGAAGGAAGCAAATTACCTTAAAGTCTTCTCAGTCGATGTTTTCTATCGAATATGCTTCTTTGAATTATCATAATATCAATCAGGTGCGTTATCGGTATAAGCTGGAGGGATATGAGAAAGACTGGCATCTGAGCGGAAGCAATCGTTTGGCTTCTTATTCAAATATACCTCACGGAAATTATCGCTTTATTGTCGAGGCGATTGATGAAACCAATCCGGATCTGGATTCTGCCGCCATGCTGGAGATTAAAATACTCCCTCCCTGGTATAAAACGACCTGGGCGTTTATTTTGTATTTCCTATTGGGTGCAGGTTTGATGTTGGGAGGATGTAAGTTGATTCTCTTTTTATTGCGGGTAAAAAATGATTTGTATATCGATCAAAAACTGGCAGAACTGAAAATTAAATTTTTCACCAATATCTCCCATGAACTCCGTACCCCTCTGACTCTGATCAAAGGGCCGTTGCAAGAGTTGAAAGAAAAAGAGCAATTATCTTCAAAAGGACATCAATATCTTGATTTGATGGAGCGGAATACGAATAACATGTTGTTATTGGTTAATCAGATTCTTGATTTTAGAAAGATTCAGAATGGGAAAATGCGTTTACGTGTATCGCATTTTAACCTGGTTGTTGTTTTAGATCAGATTATTGAGGAGTTTAAAGTGCTCGCTGAAGAGCGGGATATATCGTATCTGTCTCATTCGGAAGAAGATGAAATCTTAATATGGGCAGACCGGGAGAAGATAGAGAGTGTAATTCGAAATCTGCTTTCGAATGCGTTCAAATTTACCAAAGACGGCGGAAGTATTTTGGTGTGTGCGGGATATCTGAAAAATTCGGATAAATGTTTTATCCAAATAGAAGATACCGGCATCGGGATTGCACAAAATAAGCTTGCTGAGATCTTCGAACGATTCGGGCAAAGTGATAACGGGCTTGCTTTTAATAAACAAGGATCCGGTATCGGCCTGGCTCTTACTCAGGAAATTGTGCATATGCATGGGGGAGAGGTCCGTGTGGAGAGTAAAGTGGATAAAGGTTCTGTATTTACGGTCGAATTAAAGCCGGGGAAAGCTCACTATAAAAGAGACGAAGTAGATTTCTATCTGGATGATCCGGTTAATAAACAAACGCCGGGTGTTGATATGAGTGAAACTCATGAAAAAATACATGAGCCGGAAGATTCTAATCGGCCAACGTTGTTGCTGGTGGAAGATAACAAGGATTTATGTGAAATGATGAAGTTGCAACTCGAATCGCAGTTCAATATGGTTTTTGCCCACGATGGCATGGACGGACTTAAAAAAGTAAGATTGCATCATCCGGATATTGTCGTGACAGATTATATGATGCCAGAAATGGATGGTCTGGTTATGTTGGAGAATATACGGAAGGATTTTCAGATCAGTCATATTCCGGTTATTATGCTTACCGCCAAAGGAAGTGAGGAAGCTAAGACCGAAGCCATAAGCAAGGGGGCAAATGCCTATATTACCAAGCCTTTTAGTAAAGAGTATTTACAAGCCCGCATTGATAACCTGTTGAAGGTGCGCTCTATTTTCAGAGAGAAGTTACGTACGCAAGAGAAACTCGAAGAACTGAATGAAGAGTATGATCAGTGTTTGGTAAAGAAAGATGTCGAATTATTGAAAAAAATATATCAGGTGTTGGAAGAGAATATCGACGATTCTGAATATACGATAGATACGATTGCGGCAACCATCGGATTGAGCCGTTCTGCTTTCTTTAAAAAATTAAAGAGCCTTACCGGGTTGGCACCGGTTGACTTCGTAAAAGAATTTCGTCTGAATAAGTCGGTCGAGCTGATCCGGACATCGGATCTGACTATTTCGGAAATTGCATTTGCGGTTGGTTTTAAAGATCCCGGATATTTTAGTAAAACCTTTAAGAAGAAATATAATCAGACTCCCCGCGAGTATCAGAATGAGATTCGCAATGCGGGTAGCTGATTTATAAAAGAATTATGTATTTGATTGATTACAAAAACCAGATTTATTCGTTTTCTAAATTGATGTTAAACGAAAACGGATATGCAAAATAAACATTTGAAATTATTGTTCATGGGAGTCCTCTGTGGAGTGGCTCCCATGAATGCAGATATAAAATATAATTTCCTGCAAGTAGAAAAAGACGGAAAGCTTCAATATGTAGCTGATTCGCTGGGTAATCAGGTAATGGATTTTTCTTATGCCGGTTATCATGCTTCAGAAGATTCGTTACCTATCGTGAAGGCTGTTGTTTTCGTACCTCATACGGACGCTGATAGTTGGCAGGCGATACAGCAGGCTATTGATCATGTAAGTGGTATGCCTGTAGATAAGCATGGCTTCAGGGGAGCCGTGTTGCTGGATACACCCGGTGTTGTTTTGAGGGGTTCGGGTACAGGAGAGTCAGGTACCCGGTTGTTAAAGAAAGGCGTTGACCGGAGTGCCCTTATTTTTATTGAAGGGCAAAACACACCGGTTGTTACGGATACTATTTCTTTAAGAGCAGTTTATGCTCCTGTAAATAGCCGCACTCTTCATCTGGAATCGGCAACGGGTCTGAACCCGGAAGAGTCGGTAATGATTTACCGTCCGTCGACTACGGGCTGGATTGAGCGATTGGGATGTAATCATTTTGGGGGCGGCATTACAGCATTGGGATGGAAAGCCGGAGATGCGGATATTCGATGGAACAGACAGATAAAAAAAATAGAAGGAAATAAGATTACGCTCGATGCTCCGCTTTCAATGGCTATTGATCCGGCATATGGAGGGGGTAAACTTCTTAAATATAGCTGGGACGGAGTTGTTTCGGAATGTGGAATAGAGAATATGGAACTAATTTCCGACTATAATACCGCTTATCCGAAAGATGAAGATCATTGCTGGACCGGTATTTCTGTTGAAAATGCCCGCGATTGTTGGGTTCGGAAAGTTAATTTTCGCCATTTTGCGGGAAGTGCTGTTATTTTACAACCATCGGCATCCCGAATTACTGTTGAAGATTGTATTTCACGCCATCCGGTTTCAGAAATAGGCGGTCTCAGAAGACGAATGTTTTATACGCTTGGCCAGCAAACCCTTTTTCAGCGATGCTTTTCGGAAAACGGGATGCATGATTTTGCGGTGGGGTATTGTGCTGCCGGACCGAATGCATTTGTGCAATGTGCTTCTTCTAATTCTCTGGGCAGAAGCGGAACCGTAGATATCTGGGCTACCGGGGTTTTATTTGATGTGGTGAATATTGACGGGCATAATCTATCCTATAAAAATAACTGGCATAACCATAACGGTGTTGGCTGGACTGCCGGAAACAGTATGTTCTGGCAATGTACAGCGGCAGAAATAGAGTGTTTTACTCCAACCGAAGATGCGAAAAACAGGGCATACGGATGTTGGGCTCAGTTTGTAGGTGATGGAGAGTGGATGGAATCGAATAACCATGTCCATCCCCGATCTTTATTTTATGCACAGCTTAAAGCGCGAACCGGGGCCGACCATCTTGCTCAGAGCCGGATTATGCCGATGGATGTCAATGCTACCAGTAGCCCCACAGTAGAGGTGGCGTATCAGTGTATGCTTAATTCACGCGATCCCAAACCGACACTCGAAAGCTGGATTGCCGCAGCTCCTCAGCCGGATTGCAATTCTGCCGGGATAAAAGTGTTGCGTCCTGAACAGAAAAAAAACAGCCAAAAGCAGTCTGCCCTTGTACCGGTAATTACAGAAAATGGTTTGTTGATACAAGGTAAAGAATTGTTGACCGGAATGAAAACGGATATACAGTGGTGGAACGGTAAACTCAGGGATGCTCAGCTTATAAAAGCAAAACCACATGTAACCCGCTTTGTACCCTCTCGGGAAGGTTGGGGACTGACAGACCGCATCGACTCGGTTGTTGACTGGATGAAGCGCAACAATACACTTGTTCTGGATCATAATTATGCCCTCTGGACAGATCGCCGCCGTGACGACCATGAACGAATTCGTCGCCGCGACGGAGATGTATGGGGACCTTTCTATGAACAGCCTTTCGCCCGCAGCAGTGAAGGCTTTGCCTGGGACGGCTTAAGCAAGTATGATTTAAAGCGCCCGAATGAATGGTATTGGAAACGGCTTTCTGATTTTGCCACTCTTGCGCAAGAAAACAGAAAACTGCTTTTTCACGAAAATTATTTTCAGCATAATATACTGGAAGCTGGTGCACACTGGGTGGATTCACCTTGGCGTCCGGCAAATAACATCAATGGGACAGAATTTCCGGAACCGGTTCCTTTTGCAGGTGATAAGCGCATCTTTATGGCAGAACATTTTTATAATGTAGACTCGCCGGTAATGAGAGAACTGCATCGTAATTATATTCGTCAATGTCTGAATAATTTTGCAGATCATTCGAATGTAGTACAGCTTATCAGCGCTGAATATACAGGCCCTCTTCATTTTGTTGAATTCTGGCTGGATGTAATTGCGGAATGGGAGGCTGAAACTGGTAAAAATGCATTGGTTGCATTAAGTACAACGAAAGATGTACAGGACGCAATTCTTGCCGATTCGAAACGGAATCCTGTTGTGGATATTATTGATATCCGATATTGGCATTATAATACGAAAGAATTGTATGCACCTAAGGGCGGCGTGCATTTGGCTCCCCGGCAACATGCGCGGAAAATGAAGGTCGGAAAGGTTACAAATGCAGAAGTATTTAAAGCTGTATCAGAATATCGCTCCCGATTTCCGGAAAAAGCCGTTATGTATTACGGTCCGAATTATGATCAATGTGCCTGGTCGGTATTTATGGCAGGTGGTTCTTGTCCGGCTATTCCGGAAGTCGATCATCCTGCATTCAAACAGGAAATTGTAGATATGAAACCAATTATTGCACATGATAACGATGCATATAAAATGGTAAAATCTGATAAAGGGTTTATCATTTATTACCAGTCGGATCAGCCGCTTATTGTACCTGTTGCGTCTGGTAAGTATCAGATAATCAGTATTAATGGAAAAAGTGGAAAAACAGATATACTTTTCCGTACCATTAAAGGAGATCAGAATTTACAATTACCTTCCGCTCCCGAAACGGGGGGGATTATCTGGTTTAGAAAGAAGTAAAATACAAGAGATTTTGAAAAAGGTTATGGACTGCGTTTGTAGTGCCATAACCTTTTTCTTTTAGGGTAATATTTGATTTTACCACTATAAAATCAGATATTCCCTTTCTGATAATAGCGCCTGTCTTACATTTGTCACATCAGAAATACAATAACAAATCGTTTCGAATTCATCTAATAACAAGTAAAGGATCGAACATCCGTTTTGGTAATTTCAGAAAGAAACAATAATTGCTTTAACCTTTTTATTTCGTACATAAATGGACCAGGCTAATACTTTTTGCTCAACTCAGGAAAGCACAGTGGATATGTTGGTAAATAATTTGCTTCTTGAATTAAAGAAGGGAAATACCAGAGCTTTCTCTCAGATTTACGATTTATATGTAAATATCCTGTTTAATTTCGGTTGCCGTCTGACAACAGACCGGGAGTTATTGAAAGACTGTATCCATGATGTGTTTTTGAAATTTTATTCAAAAAGGGAAGAGTTGTCAGATATTGAACATTTCAAATCGTATTTGTTTATCTCTTTAAAGAATAAGTTATGTGATGAGCATCGTAAACAGGCAAATATGACCGGCGTAAATATTGATGAGATTGATGTTGCCGCAAAAGAAACGGTAGAGGGCGATTACCTGGATCGGGAAAAATCAAAACTTCAGATCCTAAAAGTAAAACGCTTATTGGGTGAATTGTCTCCTCGTCAGAAAAAAGCGATTACGTTATATTATATAGAAGAGAAGAAATATCAGGATATTTGTACGATTATGGACATGAATTATCAGTCTGTACGCAACCTGATTCATCGGGGAATGCAAA
>JAVWBH010000003.1:0-6503 GCA_036649595.1 Bacteroidales bacterium | reverse complement strand
AATCGAATAAGAAAATTGAGAAGTTTGAGTACATAGGTTCAAATTATCCGTTATATTAGAAACAAGATTATAAAATAAACGGATAAAATTATGTGCAATGTATTGCCCTGCTCTCATAAAGAAGATGCTGAGGCAGATAAAATCTGCTTGCAAGCCATAGAAGAGGCCGGGAAGCTCATACCGGGTGAGAAATTACCCATGGAACTTTCCGATGATGAAAAAGAAGACTTAAAGTTACGTATTTTTCTAAGCTTAGGTTTGGAGGATATGAATATAAATAGTGAAAAGTGAAATAGTGGAAAAAAAGGTTGTCTTTAGGGGGGCAACCTTTTTTCTTTTTATTTTTGCTCCTTAATAACCGCAATTAGCTATTTAAATTATTCATTATTTCAATGCAAAACCGACAATTCCTTGCAGGCCTCCTTTTGAGCATCCCTATTTGTTTCTTACTGCTGTGGTTTGCCAATATAAAATGTAACTGGGCAAACGAAGATTATAAAAAACGTATTTGGTTGCATCGGGCAAATACTCCTGAAAAGCTACGAGAGTTTGCCGGGGAATATGACGGATATGAATGTGATGTGATTTTACGTGATTCTGTTTTTGATGTAACCCACGATATGCCTGTTTCTCACGGGATAGGTCTTAACCCGTATTTTTCCTTTTTGCAAAATACAAACCGCCAACTCTGGCTGGATATTAAAAATCTCACTTTTGAAAATAAATCAACGGCTTTAAATATAATAAAGACATTGTGTCGGGATCATCTTGTGAATAAAGACCAGTTGATCATTGAGAGTAATAATTGGGAGGCACTTTCTGATTTTAAAAGAGCCGGTTTTTATACCTCCTATTATATTCCGATAGAAGAAATCAACCGGATGGGACTTGCCGAAAAAGAGGACGCGTTGAGGTTGCTAAACCGGATTGCACAAGATAAGGCTGTGGATGCCTTCTCTTTTTACGGGCGCTACTATTACATCATCAAAAAGGAAATTTATGCTCCGATTGATTTACTTACCTGGGAGCATCACCATTCGAAAGAGGTATTATCTCTTTTGCCCAGGGGACGAAAGCTCCTTCAGGATTCTCTCGTAAAAATTATTCTGGTAAAAGATAAAGGGCACTATCACAAATGAAATCGCCATACTCACCTAAAGTTGAGATACCCGACAAACGGTATATAAATGGCGCATTTGACCTTAGTGTTAAAAATCAGGTAATGTACAAATGAAAAATCAACCATTCCAAGATGCCGAATTGGGCTTGATCACGATCAAACCTCATGGAGCGGCACGCAATTTTATTTTCAGAACAACTGATCAGGGAATTCAGATTACCTGTCCGGTTCGTGTAACACGCCAACAGATACTCGATGCGTTAGAACAACAACGCCCGAAACTCACCATTTTATTGCGAAAGAAGGTTGAGCGACCATTACTTGAGCGCGGTACCATACTTCAGATGACCGGTTTTCAGGTGCATATTACGGAAAGTGGTTATGGTAATCTTTTTCAGGCTCGTTTTGCCAATGAAACGCTCGAGTTGGTATGTCCGTGCGATACTGATTATAAGCGGGCTGAGGTTCAGAACTTCTTCCATCAGAATATTGTTAAAGTATTAAAGTATAAAGCAGACCGTTATCTCCCGAACCGACTGAAAGAGTTGGCGGCGGGGATTGGTAAATCATATCTGAGTTGCAAGGTTTCTTATGGTAAGCAACGGTTGGGACGCTGTGATTCGCGGGGGGAGATTTTGTTATCTTATCGACTCATGCTTTTACCTTCCCATCTGTCGGATTATGTTATATTACATGAACTGGCGCATTTGACAGAGATGAATCACGGGCCTCGCTTTCATGCATTGCTTAATCATTATTGTAAAGGAGAACATCGCTTACTCGAAAAAGAACTGAAAGAGTTTCGATATCCGTTCTGATAAGCGATACCGTTTATTTCGTTGCTGTATAAACATAATGGTACTTTTGGGTTCCGTCGCACTCAATAATAAAAGTACTGAAGCCTTTTTCGCCCTGATACAGGTCGATGACCCGGCCTCCCGAAGGATAACGCTGATAAGTATTATGAGATCCGCTTTTTCTTCCATAGCAGAGAGCTATGTTGTTGTAATCTAAGATGTAATCATTAAAATGGTCATGCCCGCAGAATATGCCGCAGATATTGCCATCTTCCTGCATAGCCTGAAATAATCCGTTATCATCGCGTCCGTAATACTCTTTTTCGCCTCTGTTACCTACCATTCCGATCTCAGGGTTGTCGGTAGCCTTTCTGTATTCGGGCAGAGGTACATGCATGAATATCAGCCCGGGAATTCGGTTGTTAACGCCCTTTTCTTTGTAATCCTGACTTCGCTGTGTAAACCAGGTTGTTTGAGCCGGTTGTATCCCCAATGGCGTATTGGCCGTTGTATATTCGTTTGAATCAAACAGGTATAGTAAGGCTCCGATTTTATTTTCGTCATATCCTGAAACTTCTACAACCATATCGCCGGGGGTAAATGCGGTCGGGTCTTCAAACTGATCATTTTCACAATTTGGGAAGTATCTGATCATCGTATATAAGTCGGGTCGTTTCAGTTTACTTTCACTGTCGTGATTTCCTAATGTTATGACATAAGGCTTATTTAACCGGGCCAGATAATTGATAAAAGTCAGCCATCGGAAAGGAACCGGTTGTCCGGATACGATATCTCCGGTAAGGATAATCAGATCGGGGTCTGCAAGAGAAACCAAGGTGGCGATATTCCTTTCTATCTCCATGTTGTAAATGGTTTGGTCATAATGGATATCTGTCAGCTGAAGGATCCGAAACCGCTTGTTTTCGTCAAAACAGAGCAGAGCGGATGAATCTTTGGCCGGAAATAAGGATTCATAATCCGGTAAAGGAAGAGATTCGTTTGTACAGCTAAGAGTGAGCATCGCAACCAGTGCTCCAGTCAGAAGAGAATATCCTTTCATAAAAACAACCTTTTCAGTAAGAACAGGTGTTCTGTTGAAAAGGTTGTTTTAATGGATATATATTATGTGTTATTTATCAGAAAACGGGTGCCGCAGATAAACCAGAACATTCCCTTCTCCCTCAATTTCAAGGGTAAACTGATCGTTGATGGTTTCGTTTAAGGTGCCTTCCCACCAAATTGGTAGTTTCCGTTCTGTAATAGGGTATTTTAATCCTTTGCTGGTAATGCTGCCATAGGGGAAAAGAGCAAATACCGAAATTTGCTGTCCCGGTTTACACGGAAAGGTAGTTGTATGGCGGATAGGGATAAATATGCCGTAATCAGAAATCATTCCGACTTCGTCAAACATATCCCGGTATTTGATCAACAAAGAGATATTGCCAAGCGTATGATCTTCTCTTAATCCGGTTGCCCCCATTATTAATGGAGCCCGAAACCCTTTTTCATAAGCGAATTCTGCAGCTTTAGTCAGGTCATTGGTTTCCTGATCCGGGTTAAAATGAACCTTTTTACTTAATTGTTTCTGTAAATTCTCGTCGACACTGTCAAGATCACCCACAATATAATCGGGTTCGATCAGTGCATTCATTAATTTATTTACAGCTCCGTCACAAGCAATAACAGGGATTCTTTCTTTCAATAGAAACAAGAGTTTCTCCGACTCCGGAAAAGCGCCAGTGGCAACGATAAGGCAATCATGCTGTTTTCTGAACATACACTACTCCTTTCTTTTTCCAGATGAAATAACCGGTAATTGCAGCAAAAGCATAGAATGTATAAAGCAGCATTGTCGGGTATAATCCACGGGTATAGTAAAGATATACCGATGCCATATTCACAATAACCCATACCATCCAATGTTCTATAATGCGGCGTGCCAGCATCCAGGTTGCTATGATGCTCAGGGTGGTGGTAAAAGCATCTCCCTGAGGAATAGGGGAGTCGGTAAATGTTTTCAATGCGATGAAGATGATTCCGTAAATCAATACGGTAATACTACTAATTCTGAAAAACTGTTGTAAAGAAAGACGGGTATATTCAATCTGATTTGAATTTGTCTCTTTTAATTCCTGGTTTTTCAGGCTTCGTCGCCACGCATGAAACCCATAAATGCTGATAATCGCATTATAAAAATTAAAGGCCATATCGGCATAAATACGGGATATGCCAAAAACAAAGATATAAAGTAAGGAACTGATTCCCCCTAAAAGCCACATCTGAGGCTTTTGTTTCATTTCGAGCCAAAGATAAATCAGTCCGGTAATGACCCCGAAATATTCGAGATAAGTCCAGAAAATATCAGAAAACATATCTTATTTATTAAAAAGAATTGCACGAAGGTAATACGAATTACAGGAATAATCGGAGGTAAGTCCTCTAAAACCTGTCAAAACGAATTATTTCGTGCAATTCGGAAGTGATATATCAGAATCTTAGTGTTAATGAAGCTATCACATTTGTTCCGGCCTGCGTTGCCCAACCATCTTCGTATACGCGGTTGTTGTTCGTATTACCGGTTTCCTCATTGATATATGAATATACCCATCCATTGGTTTCGTATTTCTCATTAAAGAGATTGTTAATACGTACCCCTAATGCTATTTCTTTCATAAATCGCGGTTTGAAGGCATATCCCAACTGGATGTTATTTACAAAATAAGGATCTAAAGAACGTGTCTTATTTGATGTATTATCCAGGTATTGACGTCCAACAAAAACTGAATTGAAAGAAGCCATAAAGCCACGGTAATGGAAATCGAAAATACTGTTTGCAACGATCTCCGGCGACATGGCAATATCTGTTTTTTTATAGTTAATTTCCTGTGTGCCGATCCATTCTTCTTTTCCGTTTACAAGAGTATATTCATCTACTGTTTCAACAAAATTCTTGATTTTGTTAGCACTGAATGCAACGTTACCTTTCCAGTCGAGCCAGTTACAGATACGTACGCCCCCCATTAATTCGATACCGGTACGGTATGAATCCTTTATATTTGTGGTAAGCGCTTCGCCGATCTCACTAAGTTTTCCGGTAAGGATCAGCTGATTATCATATTTCATATAATAATAATTGAATCCTGCATTCCAGTTTTCACCGGTATAGCTGTATCCGGCTTCATAATCGAATAATGTTTCATGCGTAGGAATCTCATTTACCCCGGCATCCGTAAAGTTATTACGGTTTGGTTCCCGGTTAGCGATAGAAAAAGAAACAAATCCATTATGGCCGTTTTTCAGGTAATTCAGTCCTACTTTCGGATTGAAGAAATTGAAATGTTTGTTTATATCCAATACCTGCTGATTGCCGTCATAATCAAAGTTATCGTTGGTGCCGTCGATGGTGTATTTAATACCACGGTATTGCAAATCGGCATATCCGCTGAATGCCTGAGTGAAATTAAAACTACCTTTAATAAAGACATTGTAATCCAGTTTTTCTGCATCACTGTCGTAATATACATGATCGGGAGTAAGGTTGTTGTAATTGCGCGCCCATATTACATTTCCGGTATGGTTGCCGTTGTATTTATTAACAGCCCCGCCAAAGGTAGCCCGCAAGCGTTCATGTGTATAATTTGCATTAAAAACAGTTCCATAAAAATCGTTCCGTAACCATTTGCGACGTACAAGATCTGTTGCTTTGATTAAGGTGCCATTCGTTGTAAAGGGATTCAGATTATATTTAGCCAGTTTAGCATATTCCTTATAATCTTCGTAATAACCTTTACCATTTGTATAATGAAAGGTCAGGTTCATATCCCAATTGTTTTCAAAGCTATGTACCGCAGTCAGATGATGATGCTGTTGCCAGTAATTATCGGTCTGGTCATAATATTTTTTAATGGGATTCTTATTCTCATCCTGTATTTGATTCCCGTTTTCATCTTTCTCTACGTATTCGCCACAACTATTATATGTGCGGTTTCCTTCTTTTACCATATAAGACGGTACATAGTTCCAGGCCTGATTTGTGCGCTCACTGCTCCCGAATACCTGATAGCGTATCATCGTACTGCCGGCATAATAGGCTGCGGAAGCAAAATAAGAAGACATGTCTGCCTTTGCGCGGTCAATAAATCCATCGCTGTCTAATTTTGAATACCGGGCATCAAATACAAAGTGATCATATAGCAGTCCGGTACCTGCTTTAAACGTATTTTTAAAAGTCTGGAAAGAACCGGCTGCCGAGTTCATTTCAGCATAAGGTTTTAGTTCCGGTTTTTGAGTCTGCATTCCGATTGTAGCACCAAAAGAAGCCGCTCCGTTAGTAGATGTGCCGGCACCGCGTTGAATTTGGATATTGTCGACCGAAGAGGCAAAATCCGGCATATTTACCCAAAAAACCGTATGCGATTCGGAATCGTTAACAGGAACGCCGTTTACGGTAACATTAATTCGGTTAGAGTCTGTACCACGTACACGGTAGCCGGTATATCCGATTCCGGTACCTGCATCTGAGGTAACAACGACAGACGGGGTCTGAGAAATCAGATAAGGGACATCCTGCCCATAATTATTCTGTG
>JAVWBH010000002.1:25378-28852 GCA_036649595.1 Bacteroidales bacterium | reverse complement strand
AAAATACCCGGTCGAAATATCCTTTTAGCATAGCAGGAAGCAGTCCCCACCAAATCGGCGCAATAAAAGTTATCTTCTCTGCCTTATTTATATAATCTTGTTCGATCTGCACATCGGGTAATACTTTTCCCGCCTGCTTAGCTTCGAGATCGGCCAAACTAAAACATGGATTGAAATTGATTTTATATAAGTCGCGAACTTCTACCGAAGCTCCTAAAGCAGTTAGTTTATTCAAACAGGTTTCCAGAATAGCGTGGTTAAAGCTGTTCGGATTCGGGTGAGCATAAATAATGAGGTGTTCCATAACTATTGAGATGTAAAATATATTATTATGTATAACACTGTGTATTGGATGGATGTTCGAAATAAATATGAATAAAATTTTTATACATTTGTTATATGATATCCATATTACTTCCAATATATAATTATAATTGCAGCAAGCTGATCCAGGAGTTGCATCGGCAAGCTGTCAATATCGGTATTCCTTTCGAAATAATCGCAATGGAAGATGGCTCAGAGAAGTATATACAATATAACAGGGCGATCACGGAAAAGCTCAATTGCCGGTATATCCTACTCCCCCATAATATCGGGCGTTCGGCTATTCGTAACTTATTGGCATCTGAAGCCCGGTACGAATGGTTATTATACATGGACTGCGACTCGCGGCTTCCGAATGAAGACTTTATTCTCCGTTATTTAGAAGAAGCGGGCAAAGAGAAATGGGATGTAATTTGCGGAGGACGAATATTTGAAGAGAGGAGTAAAATTACCAAAGATTATCTCTTACATTGGTATTGCGGCACTCAACGAGAACCGCAGGCTGACCGGGATAACCAGGAAAGGCCATTCTTATCAAATAATTTTTTAATCCGTAAAAGGATATTCAATTCAGTAAAGTTTGAAGAAGAATTAAAAGGGTATGGACATGAAGATACCTTATTCGGGATAGCATTAAAAAGAGAGGGTATCGAAATTCACTACATGAACAATCCGGTATTGCATGAAGGCCTGGATTCAAATGAAGCTTTTCTTATTAAATCCAGAGTGGCTGTTGCGAATCTAAGAACCTTAAAAGAACAGTTCTTACACCCGGATGATTACCGGCAGATCAAATTATTATTTGTCTACGAAAAACTCCATAATTACCGGCTGACTCCGTTAATACGCTGGGGATACAAACTAACATCGGCTTTTATTGAAAAGCAATTAAAAAGCGAAAAGCCAATCTTGTATCTTTTTGATTTTTACAAGATCGGCCTTTTATGTAAAGTTATGATTGCTGACCGGCCACCACTACGTAAAACTGATCATTAATCAGATATTTACGGGCCAGTTCTTGTAACTCTTCTGCTGAAACGGTTTTAATCGCATCTATCATCTGGTGATAATACTCACTTGTCATATCATTTGCCAACAATGATTGGTGAGCATCAGCAATAGAAAACGGGCCGTCGAATAAACGAGCCATTTCGCCCATCAGATACCCTTTCATCATATCTAATTCTTCGGCAGATACGAGTTCCTGCTTTAAACGGTCGATTTCGAAGAATACTTCCTTAATCAACGGCTGGGTGTATTCGGTTGCTGTTTGTGTGGCGATACTCAGATAAGAAGCATTTTTCAATGTAGTTATGGATGAGCCGATACCGTATGTATAACCTTTTTCTTCACGAATATTGGTCATTAACCGGCTTCCGAAATAGCCGCCTAACAGCGTATTCAACACCCTCAACTTCGGATAATCAGGATGTGTCCGCCCTACCAGAGGAATGCCGATCCGTACCGCCGACTGCATTGCATCTGCCTTATTGACATGATAATTGCCCGGGGCCGAAGATATCGGAGTAAAATCTTTTTTTGCAAACCCATTTTCGATGCCCCATGCCTCTTTCCCGAAATGACTGATCACCTGGTCGAGTATCTGGTCTGTCACACGTCCGGTCAAAATAATCTTACACTGTCCGGATGTATAACATTTGGCGTGAAAATCAATCAGATCTTCTCTGGTTACCTGATCAAAATCCTGCTCGGCGGCACAATTACCGTATGGATATCCTTTTCCGTAAAGAAGCTCTACAAATTTATTGAAGCCTTTCACATCTACCTTTTCATCGTCTATAATGAACTGTTGTTTTCGTCTGTTTCGGATCACATCAAATTCATATTCCGGAAAAGAAGGTGCCTTAATAATCTTTTCTAATACAGGAATTGTCTTGTCAACATGCTTGTTTAGAGAATAGAGTGTAACATATGAGTTATGGAACGTTGCCGACGGCTGTAACCAAGCTCCATAATAATCCAAGTGTTCGGCTACTTCTTGTGCAGTCATTCCTTCAACACCCTCTTTCAACATTAAGTTGGTAAACATGGCTACCAGCAATTTATCCTGGTCCCATTTACCGGCTCCAAACATCAGGTCGATACGAACTACTTCTTGTTCGCCCATGTCAAGAATATAAATATCAATACCATTGGGAGCTTTCAGTAAACGGGGCTCCGGGATATTGACCTGTTCAATCGGCCGGGTAACCGGCGGTTGTTTTCTATCCAGCATATTATTTATTTTTTAAAATTATTCTGATAATATTCAATGGCCTTCGTCAGGTCTTCGGGCGTATCTATACCAATAGTCTCTTCTTGAGTAACACCCACTTTGATACAATACCCGTTTTCCAGCCAGCGAAGCTGCTCTAATGATTCTGCTACTTCAAGGGTAGACTGAGGCAATGCCGTAATTTCTTTCAAGACATGCGCACGATAGGCATACAAGCCGATATGCTTAAAAAAACAATGATGCTTCAACCATTCTTCTTTCGGATAACTACGGATATACGGAATCACCGAACGGCTGAAATAGAGTGCTTCGTATGTATCCGACAGAACTACCTTCGGCGAATTCGGATTAAACAAGGCTTCTATCCCGTCTGATTCCTGAAATGGTTTTACCAAAGTTGCAATATCCGTATCAGCCGACTCAAAGCAAGCCTTTATGGCTTCTAACTGGGATCTGTGAATAAAAGGCTCGTCTCCTTGTATATTTACAATCACATCATATTCTTCCTTTACATTCAAATATGCTTCATAACAACGGTCTGTTCCACTTTTATGTTCGGTAGAAGTCATTACTGCCTTTCCGCCAAAATTAAGTACGGCCTGAAAAATACGGTCATCATCAGTGGCAACAACAGCCTCATCAAAAATTCCGGCTACTTGTTCATATACGCGTTGGATTACCGTTTTTCCGGCCAAATCAGCTAATGGTTTTCCCGGAAACCGAGTAGAAGCAAAACGCGCCGGGATAATACCTATAATTCTCATTTAAATCTTTTTATATTGTTTGACGATAAAACCGGATTTAAAAGGGGAATTCCCTTTTTTAATCTCCGATATTATTTCTTTATTACATAAAGCTGTGCACTTTCAAATTTCACAACCTCTATCTGATCTCCTTTATTTACATATCCGTAT
>JAVWBH010000002.1:25130-25368 GCA_036649595.1 Bacteroidales bacterium | reverse complement strand
TTTATTTTTCCTGACGGCCGCAGAATGGTTGCCGCAACCCCGGTTTTTCCAACCATATGCTGAAGTGTGACATCTACGGCAATATAACCGTCGGATAAATTTTCTTCTTTATTAAGCGACAATTTACGCATAAATCCACCCCTGCCCATTTTAGCAATCAGATAGATCATACTACTAAACCCTAACGCGAGCCCGGCTACAACCGTCAGTATCGATTTATTGGCATCCGGTATGTTTA
>JAVWBH010000002.1:21143-25120 GCA_036649595.1 Bacteroidales bacterium | reverse complement strand
GTCAAAATTAAAATGAATATTGTCTAATAAGGCAAGAATCAAAGCCGTAATCATCACCAAAACACCGATAATCCCAATAAATCCGAATCCCGGAATAACAAAAAACTCAACAACTAAGAATATAATGCCGATAAAGAACAAAACGATTTCCCAGTTTTCAGCCAGTCCCTCAAGATAAAGCGGTGCAAAATAAAGAGCGGTTGCTATCAGAGCAGCAACCGAAGGGAAGCCGATACCCGGACTTTGTAGTTCATAATATATGCCCAAAACGATAATCATTATTAATATTGCCTGCAGGCCGGGAGAGGTTAACCATCCCAATGCTTCATCTTGCCAGGTAGGCTTAAAAACCTTTATTTCAAAATCTGGGTCATGGAGGTTATTTCGTATCAACCCCTCCACTGAATCAGCCTCTCCTTCACAATAACCATAACGAATTGCATCGAGAGTTGTCAAAGTCAAAACTTTTCCACTATCAATCACATGGGGAATTACCACCCGGTCATCGACCATCGCTTCTGCAATCAACGGATCCCTGCGCCATTTGATTACTTGTTTCCCATTAACCCATGAGGTATCTTTTCCATGCGCTTCCGCCGTTGAGCGAATCGTGGCCCGCATATATGACTGATACTTATCGGGCATCTGCTCTCCGGTCTGATTAACGACGGTGGCTGCACCCATATTTGCTCCTTTGCGCATATAAATCGAATCGCATGCTATTGCAATTAATGCCCCGGCCGACGCCGCATTATTATCAATAAATGCATATACGGGGATCGGACTGTTAAGAATTTCAGTTCGGATAGAATCTGCATGAACCACAGTACCCCCATATGTGTTCATATTTATGATAATAGCTTTTGCATTAAGAAGTTGAGCTTCCTCAATTCCTTTATTCACATAAATCCAGGTAGTCGATCCAATCTCCTTTTTTACATCAATCTGGAAGTATAAATTCTTACAAAAAGCTATATCCGGAGAAATTAAGCAAATAAATAGAAAATAAAAAAACAGGAAGTTTGATTTCATATGCTTCAATTATTTAGTCAGTATAGCTGAATGGCCGATAAGTAAACAAAGATAAGAATTTTACACGGGTTCACTTCTAATTAGAGAATTTGTCTGATGATTAAATACTTTAACGCTGGAGTAATAAAATGCCTAAAGAAATACAAAACGGCAGAACATTATAGGGTTTTTCGCTGTTATAACTCCGAATTCTCCAAAACCTAAACCTTAACTTATAACACACCGCCTATGGAATCAGTGAAACTTCAGGATTTCCAGGAGAAACTATTAGGTCTTCAGGACAATCTACTCAATTTTGCGTATATGCTGACTTCCAACCGAGAGGAAGCCAAGGACCTGCTACAGGATACCACCTTAAAAGCGCTCGACAATCGTGACAAGTACATCGACAACGTAAACTTTAAAGGGTGGGTATTTACGATCATGAGGAACATTTTCATTAATAACTATCGGAGAATAGTTAGAAACCAAACAATTGTGGATCAGACAGAAGATTTATATCATCTGAATCTGCCACAGGAATCCGGATTTGATACTCCGGAAGGGTCGTTTACAGTAAAAGAAATTACAAAAGCAATCAACGGCTTTGCTGATGAATACAAGATTCCGTTCTCAATGCATGTAGCGGGATATAAGTATCACGAAATAGCCAACAAAATGAATTTGCCTTTAGGAACAGTAAAGAGTCGTATCTTTTTTGCCCGGCAAAGGCTTCAGGAAATGTTGAAAGACTATAAATGATAAATAAACTCTTCTTGATTTTTTCATCTTTACACAAAGTTATTCCACCTTGCGAAAGAGAGAATAACGAAAAAAAAGACCATCTGCGTACTACAGATGGTCTTCTGTTTGAGTATAGGAGATTTGGATCTAAGCATCTGCAATCGACTTAGCAACAGGATCAAATACCCTGTTAAGAAGATTTGTTTTTCATAAACCAACTATTTATCAGGATAATATGTTTTTATAAAAGTGATCATTGAAAAATCATATTATCAAAAGAAAAACTTGTTGTTATGTTAAAGCATCTTTCCCCAAGTCTATTTATTAAGGAGATAGCCGATTTCCAGGGAGAAGACAGGTGGACTTTTAAATGCACAACTCCCACGCTAATTCTATTCCGCATCAATGAACATCTGTTTGCAAAGGGCTTCCGGGATATCTACGAACCATTAAACATAAAATTTCCGCAAATACAGACATTTGAGGTGATCGAAAATGAAGATCCGCAAATTGCCCAGGCATATAATATCACTGTATTTCCGGCGACTATGTTTATCCGACCGGGCCATGAAGTAAAAATCGTACAAGGATATCTCACGCCACAAGAGGCAGTCGACGACGTAGAGCGTTACCTTATATAATTAATTCTTTAATTTCTGAATTATGACAAGAGAAAAAGAACCTTTCTCAGATAAACTGGATACTGATGAAAGAAGAGAGCTTTCTGACTCCGATTTCGGATTACCCGCACAACGTGCCTATCCAATGCCAGATGCAGCTCATGTAAGAGCAGCCGAAGCGTATTTCCGCTATTGTCCGGATGCAGATAAGCCGGAGCTTGCCCGAAATATTCTAAAAAAAGCAGCCGAGTTTGGAGTTAATGTAAAGAGTCCGACCGTGCTCGAATGGGCACAACAATAAAAAAAGACAAGGAGCATACGCCCACAACGTATACTCCTTGTTCTTTTTTATTACCCTCGGGGGCATGCTACGTTCGGGATAACCAAATTAGAATGTGTGGCCCGAAGAATATATATTTTGACCAAAAGGATAGTTTTGATTAAGTATCCTTTTTCTCTCAAAATATAACACTTAAATACTATATTTGGCGTATCATTGAATGCATTTTCTTCCTTTATAAAAAGAAGGAGTGCAATAAAAAATAAATAATACAATTAATATCAACGTAATAAATAATCAGATGGAATTTATCAGACGTAAAATAGGGCTAGTTGCACACGACGGAATGAAACAGGAATTGATTGAATGGGCCCTTTTCAATTCAGAAAAATTGGTAGGACATAAATTTTATGCAACCGGTACCACCGGCACATTAATTCAGGCCGCCCTTGAAAAAAAACATCCGGAAGAAAAATGGGATTTTACGTTATTAAAATCAGGTCCTCTGGGTGGTGACCAACAGATGGGATCACGCATCGTCGACGGAGAAATCGATTATCTGTTTTTCTTCACAGACCCGATGACCATGCAACCGCATGACACTGATGTTAAGGCTTTAACCCGATTGGCAAGTGTCGAAAATATTATATTTTGTTGCAACCGTTCTACAGCAGATCATATCATCTCCAGTCCGTTGTTCCAGTCTGTTAACTATAAGCATGTTCCTCATGATTATACAAATTATGCAAAACGCTTTGAGGGCAAGGGCATTGTAGAATCAGCAGTCGAAAATGTTATCAAATAATATATCTAAAACTTCTATTCTGGATTAGCGAACATTTTTCAAACATAGTGCGTTTATTTTTTATTACCATTAAATACGAATCACTATGCCAACTCACGGAACAAAAAGACTTCTTCAAGGTAAAGAACAAATTTTCCATCATACCTATGGATGGATATCTGTAGAAGAATTTTATGATCTTATGCCGGAATTAAATATGGATTCGGAGGCGGATCCGGAACTTGAGCCGGATTATATCAGCCGGCAGTCTGGTGAATCTTTTAATCACTACAAACAGAGATTAAGAGAAGTAAATGAGTACCCGGAAGATGACTGATTTGAATAGCAGCACAATGAAACGAAACAGGGTATGCCCCAAATAGAGTGAACCCCCAAAATTGGACAATTAATTATTAATTAATATGAGAATGCGCCCGGTATTGTATCGGGCGCATTCTCTTTTACCCCCCTTTAAGTCTTCCTATAATGGGGTTCGCAACCTCTCCACTGAGCCGCTTCATCGGTTCCGGAGAGCCGC
>JAVWBH010000002.1:0-21133 GCA_036649595.1 Bacteroidales bacterium | reverse complement strand
CAACCCCCCCGCCAAGGGACCCCCCCATGTGCAAAACACCACCCCCCCCCAAACCTAACGCCGCCCCCCCCGAAACCGTACAAGCGGCTCTCCGGAGGATTTTTCAACGAGGGTATAGGGGGTTTCCAAACAGGGTACAGAGGGTCTTAAAGAAGGCACGCCTTCTTTTCTTCTTTTGTATTTATAACTACATTTTCAAATAAAAATCGCGGGTCAAAGCGATATACGCATCACTGTAAAGATGCCTGTCCAACTCCACCACCAACTCACTCCGACACGGATTATCAACATTTTGATCATTCGGATTCCAAATAAACTCAGACAATACCCTTTTGGGATTTGCTGTCGGATTTCCTTTTACAAAAGTCTGCCGGTTACAGATTAACCCATTCAAAAGCGCTTGCCGTTGTACCTTCTCATCTATATCTATCGGATAAACCAACGATAATACACCTTCCGGCGATAAGAGCCGGGAAGCATGCAACAATAAATCCTCAAAAGACAAGGTATCTGTATGTCGGGCTTGAGTTCGTTTCCCACAATCGGCTTTGAGCGAATTTTCAAAGTAAGGAGGATTAGATACGATCAGATCATATTTTATTGCCTGCGAAGGCATATATTCCATAAAATCAGACCGAATCGCTGTTAAACGATCGGCCCAAGGCGATCGGCCGAAATTATCCGCTGCCTGGATAGCAGCATCGTCATCAATCTCTAAAGCATCAATAATAACTTCTTCATTTCGCTGCGCTATCATTAATGAAATCAATCCCGTACCTGTGCCGATATCCAATACACGTTTCTTACCCTCTATACTACACCAGGCACCAAGCAGAACACCATCCGTTCCTACTTTCATGGCACATTTTTCCTGATATACGGTAAACTGTTTGAAACGAAAAAAATGGTTTGCCATAAATCTTTTTTCTGAATATATTTTATCCGTATGTTTGCTTCTTAAAAACCGGCTTTGATTATTATAGCTATCTGTTTACACATGAGGGCTGCTTTCTCTTAACCGGAATGCAAAGAAACAAAAAAAATTTCGCCAAAAGGAATGGTTTAGCTAACTTTGGCACAAGGATTGTAGATAGATATTATTCATGCTACATCACATTAAAAATATGAGAGATTTAAGATTACATAATGACAAACTGACATATTATCATATGCCTCAGTTTTTTTCTGATGACTTTAATTTCGAGGATGATTCGGATGTTCAAACAGGCATAATGCCTATTTTTACAGAAATCAACGGCGATCCGGACACAGAGTGTAATGGACTGAAACAGGACAACTTACCGATACTTCCTCTTCGGAATATGGTTTTATTTCCGGGGGTAGCACTACCGGTAACTATCGGCCGGGACAAATCCCTGAAATTAATACAGGATGCCTATTCAGGAAAGACCTATATCGGTGTTGTCTGCCAGATTGATGCGAATGTAAATGAACCTGGCTTTTCAGATTTATACCACATCGGAACGGTAGCCGAAGTTTTAAAGATTCTGGAAATGCCGGATCGTACCACTACGGTTATTCTACAAGGAAAAAAACGGTTTACGCTTGAAGAATTGGTTGCTACTGAACCTTATTTAAAAGGTCGCATCAATTTGTATGAAGAGAATGACCCGTCAAAAGATGATCGCGAATTTGATGCCCTTATTGATTCAATCAAGGATATTACGACGCGGATCTTTAAAACGATGCCCGATGCTCCCCGGGAAATGATGTTTGCTTTACGCAATATCGAACAACCGGTATACCTGGTTAATTTCCTTTGCTCGAGCCTTCCTTCTGTAGCTGAAGATAAGCAAAAATTACTTTCTCTTGACAATACAAAAGATCGTGCTTTCTCTTTATATAAAAATTTGAGCCGCGATTTGCAGTTGCTTGAAATAAAAGCTTCTATTCAGACAAAAACAAGAGAAGATATTTCTCAGCAGCAACGTGAGCATTACCTACAGGCTCAAATGAAGACTATTCAGGATGAGTTGGGAGGAAGTTCTCAGGATCAGGATTTTGAAGAGCTTCGAAAAAAAGCGGAAGATAAAAAATGGAAGCCAGAGGTTGAAGCAATCTTCGAAAAAGAGATGCGTAAACTGGAGCGCTTGCATCCTCAGTCGCCGGATTTCTCTATCCAGTTCAACTATATCCAGACAATGTTGAATTTGCCTTGGGAGGAATATTCGAAAGATAACCTCAACCTAAAGCATGCTCAAAAGGTATTGGATAAAGAACATTATGGACTGGAACGCGTCAAAGAACGTATTCTGGAACATTTGGCCGTATTGAAGTTACGTGGCGATTTCAAATCTCCGATTATCTGTTTATACGGACCTCCGGGAGTTGGTAAAACATCTCTTGGTAAATCTATTGCAGAAGCTCTGAAACGTAAATATGTGCGTGTTTCTTTTGGCGGATTACATGATGAAGCTGAAATCCGCGGACATCGTCGTACCTATATCGGAGCAATGCCCGGACGCATCATTAACGGAATGATTAAATCAGGAACATCCAATCCGGTATTTGTATTGGATGAAATTGACAAAATAGGTTCTGATTTTAAAGGAGATCCCGCATCTGCTTTATTAGAGGTGCTTGATCCGGAGCAAAATTCAACGTTCCATGATAATTACCTGGATATTGACTATGATTTGTCGCATGTCATGTTTATTGCAACGGCAAATAACATCAATACAATTCAGCAACCATTGCTCGACCGTATGGAAATGATTGATATCAGCGGTTACATTATGGAAGAAAAAGTTGAGATTGCCCGCCGACATTTGTTGCCAAAACAGATGGAAGCACATGGTATTGACAAAGCAGCCTTCGATATTCCGAAAAAGACAATGGAAGCCATCGTTACTTATTATTCGCGAGAATCTGGAGTACGTCAGCTGGATAAGAAGATTGCAAAAATCATGCGTAAGTTAGCCCGTAAAATTGCAGCCGGCGATACTTATCCGAAAACGTTACAACCGGATGATCTGAAAGACTTTTTGGGATCGCGCGAATATACGCCGGATATATACGAAGGAAATGATTATGCAGGTGTCGTAACCGGATTAGCATGGACTGCGGTGGGCGGTGAAATTTTGTTTGTCGAATCAAGCCTTTCAAAAAGCAAAGGTGAAAAACTCACATTAACCGGAAATCTCGGAGATGTAATGAAAGAATCGGCAGTAATTGCGATGCAATACATTAAATCGCATGCCGAAGAGCTTGGTATTAATGAAGAGTTATTTGACAAATGGAGTGTACATGTACATGTACCGGAAGGTGCAATTCCAAAAGACGGACCATCTGCCGGAATTACGATGGTTACTTCTCTGGCGTCATCTTTCACCCAGCGAAAAATTCGTCCAAACCTGGCTATGACCGGTGAAATTACACTTCGGGGACGTGTACTGCCGGTAGGTGGTATCAAAGAAAAAATACTAGCGGCAAAACGTGCCGGCATTAAGGATATTATCTTATGTAAAGAAAACCGGAAAGATATTGAAGACATTAAGGAAACATATCTAAAAGGTGTGACTTTCCATTATGTTTCTGATATCCGGGAGGTTTTAGAAATCGCCTTATTGCCCGAATTGGTAAAACATCCGTTGAAACTTTCTTAATCGGAAGAGTTACCGGCTAAAGGAAAAAACGAACGCCGACAACCCGATATAAAATTATAAACAGTGATTAATGAATCAATAGTTCATTAGTCACTGTTTTTTTTGATGTAAAATTCTTCCTTTTTAGAGTAACAAAAATATATGCTTCCCCCCACTGTTTATCGGATGAGCCAAAGTGTGCCCGAATCATATTTAATTTTCATGTATCTAAATTATATTTTACATATATAATTCTGCACCACTAATTTACCTTAATGAATATTATTATATTAAACCAATGATTTAACCATTTGTTGTATTTGAAGTAAGAAAATATACTTCTATGATACAAGATGACTTTTCTTCCAGTTATAACTCCATTGCATTTCCGGTATATGTGATGGCCCGGAGTGCAGGATCGAAATGTAATTTAAATTGCATTTATTGTAAAAAAGGATCCGCAACAGACAAGATGACGGATAATGCCGAAATGAATCGGCAGGTACTCGAGCAGTTTACAAAACAATATATCGATGCACAGATTCATTCAGCAGTAAGATTCTTCTGGACAGGAGGAGAACCGCTCCTTTGCGGGCTCGATTTCTATAAGGATGCTTTACATTTACAAAAGAAACTTGGTGCAGGTAAACTGATTACGAACTGCATGCAAACGAATGCGACACTATTAAATGATGAATGGTGTTCATTTTTAAAACAGAATGATTTTCAGGTTCACGTAGCATTAGATGGCCCACAACATTGCCATGACCGGTATCGGATCAAAGATGACGGAAATGGAAGTTTTGAAGACACCATGCGCGGGATCGAATTGTTACAGAAATACGGCATTAATTTTCAAGTCAAAACGACGATTAATTCGTATAATGTACAGTTCCCGCTCGAGATATATCGTTTTTTTAAAGCAAACGGATTGCGGCACGTCCAATTCATCCCGCATGTTTCCTCAGAAGGGGGGCGTATAACGGAGTGGTCTGTTCCGGCCGTGTCGTATGGCAACTTCCTTTGTGATATTTTCGACGAATGGATTCGGCGGGATGTGGGGCAGATGTTTATCTCCATTTTTGAAAATACATTAAAGGTTTTCTGCAGGAAAGATGCTATAAACTGTATGTATGCGCCAACCTGCGGCCATACCGCTATGGCTGATTCAAACGGCGATATTTATGCCTGCAATTATTTTCATACGCCCGAATTCAAGCTCGGGAATATTAAAGAGTCAACCATCACAGGCATGATGTATGGCCGTAAGCAATTAAGGTTTGGCCAGCAGAAACGTAACGGGCTTAGTGTACAATGCAAACGATGCAGCTATCTGCGTTTTTGCAACGGAGGCTGTTTAAAAGACCGGATAGGAAATTCAGCAACAGGCGAAAAACACCATAATGCATTATGTGCCGGGTATCAGAAGTTTTTTGCACATGTATCCCCTGCCATGATCTTTATGGCAGAAGAAATTACCGGAGGAAGAAACTCATCCCGGGTAATGTCTTTTTTTGAAAGTTGCCAGGATTAACAATACAAATCGGTTCAGATTTTAGCGAATCATGAACCGAAAAATAACGACATAAAAAAAGAGAGAAACAGTGTGTTGCAAGCCTGTCGCTCTCTTTCTTTTATTTAGTCTCACTCAATTACTTGTTGATGTGCTGTTTAATGGATTCCATTGCTTTTTCAATATCAATCATAAAATCAACCAAATCCTGTTCGTGCTCCTCTTCTTCAGCCAGAATATGTTTTGCCATATCACAGGTTACGAAATCTACTTCATGAGTCATGGCCGCAATTTCCTGATAACGATTAATAGCGCATCTTTCCGCTTCAATATTATCTTTCAATAAGGCTGTAACATCAAAATTAGTAGGTTTAGAATATTTACAACGCGCAATATCAAACCAACGCTGAGGAGAAAGTACAGGTACTCCATCTAATTCCTTTATACGAGCAGCAATAAGTTGTGCGTGACTAAATTCTTCATTTGCATGCTGAAGAAATTCTTTTTCAACTTCCGACCGTTGAAATCCTTCTACTACCTGAGCTCCAATCCAATATTGATAGAAAGCGAGCCATTCTTCAGCTAAGGCAACATTTAATTCATCAATAAGTTTCTGAACATCAATCTTTTCTTTTAAGATTGCTACACTACCTTTTCCCATAATTTATTTATATTAAATGAATACTTTAATGAATACTCTACGATGTTTTCTGATATGAATAACAGACCAGAATAAAAAGAGTTTAATTGAATAAAGAAATTTAATTCTTCACGCTGCTCAAAAAGCTTTTTAGCCCAAAACAGGGAGTAATAAAACCAAAATAGGCTCTTATTCAAGGAAAAGGAATTATATTATCACAATTTGAAAGATATATTGTGGTAAAAGAAATCAATTTATAATTCTTTCCAACTAAAATAAAAAAGTATATTTGCCCTTACATAAACAAAACATAAAAACTATGGCAAAGATTAAAGGAGCCGTTGTTGTTGATACAGAACGCTGTAAGGGTTGTGACCTTTGCGTAGTGGCGTGTCCGGTTGATGTATTGTCACTGGAGCCCAAAGAAGTCAACAATAAAGGGTATCATTATGCTTATGCAGCGAAAGCCGATGATTGTATCGGATGCGCCAGCTGTGGATATGTATGTCCTGACGGATGCATTACCGTTTATAAAGTAAAATTGAATTGATGGCTTCGCAACGAACCACACTTAATTGAATCGACAAAAAATCTGTAATCCAATGACAGAAGAAGTAAAATTAATGAAGGGAAATGAAGCGATTGCACATGCTGCAATTCGCTATGGTTGCGACGGATATTTCGGATATCCCATCACCCCGCAATCTGAAATCATGGAAACTCTGATGGATGAAGCACCGTGGAAAACAACCGGTATGGTTGTTCTTCAGGCTGAAAGTGAAGTTGCTGCAATCAACATGGTATACGGCGGAGCCGGATGCGGAAAAGCAGTAATGACATCTTCTTCCAGTCCGGGAGTAAGCTTAAAACAAGAGGGAATTTCTTATATGGCCGGAGCCGAATTACCGGGGCTTATCGTAAACGTGATGCGTGGCGGACCGGGTTTAGGAACAATCCAGCCCAGCCAGGCTGATTATTTCCAAACAACTAAAGGCGGCGGTCATGGTGATTATCGTCTGATTACACTCGCGCCAGCTTCAGTACAGGAGATGGCCGATTTTGTAAAATTAGGATTTGACCTTTCTTTTAAATATAATAATCCGGCTATTATCCTGGCCGACGGTATTATTGGCCAGATGATGGAAAAAGTAGTATTACCTCCTTATCAGGCCCGACGCACGGAAGAAGAGATTCGAAAACAATGCCCTTGGGCTACGCTGGGTAAACCGGCTGACCGAAAACGCAATGTGATTACCTCTTTGGAACTTGATTCTGCCGCAATGGAGCGCAATAATATCCGCTTCCAGAAAAAATACAAAGAAATCGAGGCTAATGAGGTCCGTTTCGAAGAGATCAATTGCGAAAATGCCGAATACATCATTGTTGCATTTGGATCTTCTGCCCGTATTTGCCAAAAAACAATTGAGATTGCTGCAGCACAAGGAGTACATGTAGGATTATTACGCCCGATCACACTTTGGCCATTCCCTACAAAAGCAATACAAAATCAAGCTGAGAAAGTAAAAGGTATGTTGGTGATGGAACTGAATGCCGGACAGATGGTAGAAGATGTACGTCTGGCGGTTGAAGGATCTATCCCGGTAGAACATTATGGACGTTTGGGCGGTATTGTACCGGATCCGGCCGAAGTATGGGATGCTATGAAAAGCCTGCTTCATATTGAAACATCTGAAAATAACAAAACCGTTAGCGAAAACGGGGCCGGCATCGCACCGCAACAATTAACGGATGTGATATCTACTCTTAACCAGATGGTACCTTAATATGAATAATGATCAGAAGCAAATTAATACAGTCTTGACTATCGCCTTTTACCTGTTGGCGATAGCGGCCGTTATACTGTATTTTATCACTCCGGATAAAAGTACAGAACGACTTTGGATGTATCTCGGATTTGGAGCAATAGGGGTAAGACTGATCACGTATTTAATGAAGTACTTGCTGTAACAACGAAAAAGCGAACCAATTATGGATATAAAAGAAATTATAAAACCCGAGAATCTGGTTTATGCCAAACCGCGGTTAATGAATGACAATCCGATGCATTATTGCCCTGGATGCAGCCACGGTGTGGCACATAAACTGGCAGCAGAGGTGATTGAAGAGATGGGCATGGAAGATAAAACGATCGGTGTAGCACCTGTCGGATGTGCAGTCTTTGCCTATAATTATATTGATATTGACTGGCAGGAAGCGGCCCACGGACGTGCCCCGGCACTGGCTACCGCTATCAAGCGATTAAATCCGGATAAAATGGTATTTACATATCAGGGAGACGGCGACCTCGCGGCTATCGGTACAGCGGAAACGATTCACGCCTGTAACCGCGGAGAAAATATCGTTATTATTTTCATTAATAATGGTATTTACGGTATGACGGGTGGTCAGATGGCTCCTACCACGCTGGAAGGAATGAAAACCGCCACTTGCCCGGACGGCCGAAATGTTGAATTAAACGGCTATCCTTTGAAAATATCCAATCTGATTGCCCAATTAGACGGGGCATGCTATGTAACCCGCCAATCAGTACAAACTGCCGCAGCGGTAAAGAAAACAAAGAAAGCTTTACGCAAGGCTTTTGAAAACTCGATGGCCGGTAAAGGGACATCCGTCGTAGAAATTGTTTCTACTTGTGCTTCCGGCTGGAAAATGACCCCGGATCAGGCGAATAAATGGATGGAAGAACATATGTTTGCTAAATACCCATTGGGCGACTTAAAGGATATCTAATTTAATTTTTACTCAGATGAAATCGCCATAACTCACCTAAGGTTGAGATGCCCAAGGTAGGGTATATAAAAGGCGCATTTATACCTTAATGTTAAAAAATAAATTATATATAAATGAAAGAAGAAATTATTATAGCCGGATTCGGAGGACAAGGTGTTCTGTCGATGGGTAAAATTTTAGCTTACTCCGGATTAATGGAGGATAAAGAAGTTAGTTGGATGCCCTCTTACGGCCCTGAACAGCGAGGCGGAACAGCAAATGTAACTGTTATTCTAAGCGATGAGCGTATTAGTTCTCCGGTCTTGAATGAGTATGATATTGTAATCGTCCTTAATCAGCCCTCAATGGATAAATTCGAGTCGAAAGTAAAATCCGGAGGAATCCTGATTTATGACAGCTACGGTATCCACCAGCTCCCGCAACGAAAAGACATTCGTATTTTCAAAGTGGATGCAATGGAAGCTGCTACAGCAATGAAAAACGGAAAGGCTTTTAATATGATCATTTTAGGGGGGCTACTAAAAATTAAGCCGCTGGTTCAATATGATAATGTAATTGCCGGTTTAAAAAAATCGCTGCCCGAACGTCATCATAAATTAATCCCGATGAATGAGGCTGCAATCCATAAAGGAATGGAAATCATAGAAGAAGTATCTATTTAAAAATAACTTTTGTCTTATAATTTAGAAAATGAATAAATCTAAAATCAAATTTGTTGCGGTTATAATAGCCGGATCAATGATGTTTTCTTCCTGCATCGGACCTTTTAGCGTGACTAAATCAATGTGGAGCTGGAATAGCGGTATCGGGAGCAAATTCCTGAATGAGATCGTATTTTTGGCACTTCATATCATCCCTGTATACGAAGTCGTATATCTGGCTGACATTTTGGTTTTCAACACAATTGATTTCTGGGGCGCAGGCGGTGGTAAAGTAGCCTCTGTGCAGACTGTAAAAGGCGATAAAGGTACCTATTTGGTTGAATCTAATGAGAAAGGATATCACATTACCAACCTAACGGAAAATGCATCTGTCGATCTTCTTTTTGATGAGACAAGTAAAACCTGGTCGGTAGCCGCTAACGGCGAAAGCGCAAAATTGATGACATTGGTAGATGACCAAAACGCAGTAATGTATCTTGCGGATGGACAGACCATGAATATTGAACTTTCTGAAGCAGGTTATCTGGCATTTCGCCAGGCAGTAGAAGGAAATATCCTTGTTGCCCAGAAATAAGATACGATTCAGATACTACCTGAATAAAAGATAAAAAAAGGCTATTGGCGCATGTCAATAGCCTTTTTTGTATCCGTAAATATACATACTTCACCACTCCCCGACCGGCAATGGAGAAAATGTAATTTTCTGAACAAATTTCTTATATCTGATGTTGTGAAGAAAAGTATACATTAAGAAAAAACGATATGAAGAAAAGAGTTTCTGTCAAATGGGAGCATAATATGCTGTTCCAGGGAGCGGTAGACAACCGGGTAATTACATTAGATGCCGGGCCGAATGAGGGGGGAAATAACGATGGAGTAAAGCCGAAAGCACTTCTTCTGATCGCACTGGGAGGATGTACGGGGATGGACGTAGTTAGTTTATTAAACAAAATGCGCGAAAAATTCAGCTCCTTCGAAGTAAACATAGAAGCAACCATAGATCCGGCACAACCGCTGGTATATAGTTCCTTTGACGTTACATACCTCATCTCCGGGCAGGAAATCCATACGCCCAAAGTAGTGAAAGCGGTAAAAATGTCAATGAATACGTATTGCGGTGTCGCACAGATGCTACGCAAAGTAGCCCCTGTCAACTATCATATTATTGTAAACGGCGTACATCTTGACTTGGATAAATTCCAGCCTATCGATGATAATTTATTAATAGAAGAGTAACTATTTCGTTCTACAAAAAAGGCCAAATAAAATGAGGATGTACCCGTAAGAAAGGTACATCCTCATTTTATTTACTCCTGTTCAAATTCCCGGTCGATAAAAAAAATTTAGCTATACCCTCTTTTCAAACACACTATCGGGTATTTTAAAAGTGGGCAACGATATCCTCAAAATATTATCTGGTAAGAGCTAATCGTAATGTTATCCCATAATTCGCATTCGAAATCGGATAAGATGAATTCGAGACTAACGGCGTATTAATCTGTTTATCAAAATAAGCCCGGATAGTCAGATATTTACTAAACGTATAATCCGCAGTAAACTTCATCGTGAAGTTCTTATTTCCGGATGTTGCCTGCGAATAGTTTTCCTGAACTTTGCGGATAATCGCATTTTGCTTACGATGTGTAAGATCAGCCCGGAAAGTAAGGTCATGATTTACGCCCTTCTGCCCTCCTCCTTTCATACCGATCACGGTATTAAAGTTTGCGATCTTATAACCGGCGCCTATTGTAAAGTCTTTAGACAACGCCTCGATTACCTGTACAGACGACATATTTAAACTCAGATTTCGCGTGTCTTTATACTCTATTTTACCCGTAACACCATTTTTGAGGGCAAAATCGAGTCCGATCAATGGCATAAAACTTTCTGTCAGACTAACCATCGACAAATCGAACGGTGACGACGGAATAGGCATATTCGTACTCTGATCTAAAATAAATCCCAGTCCGTTATTACTCTCGATCCAGTTCAAATAAGATGAAAACGATCCGACACTATATACACAACGATACGCATGACTCAATGTAATACTTCTGAAATATTTATCCAAGCCCGGTATCCGGATTAACCCGTCGTAAGTGATCCGCCAGTTTGGCAAAATACTTTTTATCGATGGGAATACAGACATCGACATCTTATCCGGATTCCGGCCGGTATAAGCAGCCAGGAATGCAGGAATCATCACATCACCCGAATTTAAACGGTTGCCCGTAAGATTCGGATCAAAAGAGGCACCCCCTAAAGACGATCCGGCAGGATAAGTAGTACCGGCATATTGAGCATTCAGACGGGTAGCTATCTTAGAACGATAAGAGATAAAACGATCGAAAGCATCCGATTGATAATTATTCTCCGATTTTGGATTAGTCAAAGAGGTGCGAATGGCAATCGTGGTCATCGTAAAACTTCCACTTTGCTGAATTGGCACATTCTGAAACATAAACTGATACTGTTTGGAGCGAGTATGCACCCGCGATCCGGTCAGATCAATCTTTAATCCGCGAATCGGTTCCAATAAAATCTTATATTGAAAATCATCGGTCGTACTAAAAATAGCCGGGCTTGTCAATGAATCATTCACGATCAGCCACTCGTTTTCTATTGCTTTATTTACATACGATTCTCCCCCGTCAAATCCAAAAGCGAAGCCCAGACCCGGAGCCAATTCCCGGTCATTATTCTGCCCGAGGAAATCACCTACATTGGGTTCGAAAGAGGGTAAAAAAGTAGAATTGGTCCGTTTATAGTTAACCGATATATTTCGAACCAACATGAGTCCGCGGGTCGAATATTGGGCTACCTTATACCATATTTCTTCTTCCGGCCGTTTTCCTTGTACTATTGTAAGTTGCACAGCCTGATTATCGCGGGTTTGTATCACGATCGAATTTTTATCCTTTACAATATATTTAATCGGATAAGACTCTTTCTTGCTGTTTACAGCGGTAACTTTAATATTCTTATTATCCAGGTTATGTTTTACCGTTGTGGTTGTGTCGCTCTTTAGTTGAACCCGTTGCGTAAATCGTTTCTTCGAAGCAGGCGTTACGCGCCGGCCGGCATTCCCCCTTGAATTAGAAGCAAACTTACGATTGACATCCTTCAGGAATTTCGATTTATTATATAGATTTTCCATATTCAGACGAAGATCACCTTGCGCCTGCATCTGATTATTGACAGAATTTCCCAATTGGGTAAACTCATCGACAAAAACACCCCGGTTCCAGCCATAAGTACCATTATATTTTAAAGAAGCCGTACTCCAGTCGAGGTATGGGATTTTATTTAGTGGCACCGTAAAAGCAGCATCAAAATTCTGATTGTATTTCAACGGAGATCCCAATTTCAGCAAACTATTCTGAACTGAGTCCTTCCACAATTCATAATCATCCGGAAAAAGACGTTTATTTACCGGTACGTTCGGCTCATCAACCCGCGAATTGGTCGAAGCCATAAAGCTAAAACGCAATGCTTTCGTGAGATCCCAGTTTAACGATGTCTGACGATCCCATAAGAAATTCTTACTAAAAGATACCGGAAGCTGCATATCCGACTGTCCGGATTCATCGATATTCCGTAACTGCTGCTCATAATAAGTACGATGCAGATTCGAATAAAGTCCGATATTATTTGGTAACCAGTTCAAAGAGAAATCTCTTGCCAGACGCAGATGCGGCGACTTGCTGTTGATACCGGCAAAAGGCGTCCATGGCTTAATAAACGGACTGTAAACATAGCTCAGCGCACCTCTGTAGTCTTTATTATCTTCATACTGGGTAGTCGGATCACTTTTTGACGTACGGGTAAATGAATAACTTGCCGAAAAGTTAGCCGGATCCCACGGCATAGGCTTCTCTGACTGGATATTCACCTTTACTCCCGAAAGACTAAAGCTTTCTACTACGGCAACTTCTTGTGCCATTTGTTTGATCGAGTCTTTTTCGTGACTTGTCGTTACATTTTCCAGACTTTGTTCCAGTCGGATATCCTGATTATAAGGATCATATTCAGGACTCACAATCTCTTTAGAATATGAATAGAACAACGGCGCTTTCAATTTTGCCTTTTCCGGCAATAACCTTCCTACATCTACGGTCGTAGCGATATTATACTGATAATAGTCATCCATTCTGCGCTCAGTCAAACTCTGATCGATACTACCAAATCCGGCAGTTTCTATCTGACCGCCCAGGTTAATGGTGGCAATATCACTTACTCCGATATTCGCATTAGCACGACCTGCCCAACCCCCTTTTTCATTGAATTCGGCCAAACGGAGTTCATCTACCCAGAAAGTACCCGCTTTTACCGAGCGGCTATTATTCCGGATACCAATCATTACCGTACGCACATCTGCCAGACTCGGATTTCCGACAATCGTCACCCGGTTTCTTCTGTTTTCCGGGTCATAAATTGAATAAGGCGACTGATACGTTACATTACTATAACTCTTCCGCTTCTCCGCATTACGAGCCAACTTAAGATCCGTAAATGTCGAAAGGGCAAAATTAAACATATTGTCTTCCGGCCACACCTGTTTTCTGTCTGTCAGACTGTTATTATTATAAATACCCGGCGAAGTAAGAGTAACAGGAATCTCATATTCATAATAATTATCTTTATAATCAGAACCGACCCGCAAGAAGACACTTAGCTCACCACTTTTCAGATCAGTATCATTGTCAATCAGCGCTTCACCATGTACAAACATTTGTAAACGCTTAAACTGACGCATATCAAAAGATACATTTTTATAAACTGCCCGGGCATCTGCCGGAGCCAGGTTGAGTACATTCAGCGCCATAGACTGCTCATTCAACTGAGTAATCTGCGACTGCCCGGGGTCAACAACACGGGTCACACCCGGAGGCATGACATAGTTTACAGGTACCTGACCCGCATTTTCTTCAATATTAACCACAGATACATCGATCTGCCCGTTAGTAACAGGCGGCACGTTGTCTTTATAAAGCGGATTCGAATAGGTACGCCAGTCACCACGCATCAACTCAAGAGATGCAAAACGCAGATGTGTCGATTTCGGGAAGCCGGTCATAAACATACGGATAAAACGAATAGTCTTAAAATCACGGATAGACCCTACCTGTTTTTCATAATCACGCAAAGGCACTTTAAACTGATACCAGTTAACCGTTTCCTCTTTCCCGTTTCGCAATCGCACCTTCGCGCTTTTCTTATCCGACACGAAGTTCTGTCCTACCTGCAAGTCTTTTGCCCGTAGTGAAATTTTATATTGAAAATAACGTTCATATTCATTCAACGTATTATCCTGATTAATATCCTCAACATCAGGCACCGTTTTAGAAGAAACATCATATTTTTCAGGAGAATCTTCGGATGCTGTAGAGTTACCCTCCACTCCGTTATAATGTTTATAACGCGAAAGAATATCAACTTGCCTGTCGTCAAAGTCCGACCCTCTGAAATGATGAAAATTATCACCGGCCGGATCATTCAATGCAGAGAAAGGATCATTTTTCATTTTTTCAAATCCTTCGGCAGACAGCTTACCTTGTACGCGCTCAAAATAGTGTTTATAAGTAGAGAAACTATATTCGTCTTCCGTACTTAGCCCGTCGAAACCGATATCTTGCTTTTTACGGGCACCTTCTGCATTATCAAAAGCATATACCGTCGAAGTACGGCGAGAAACACGCCCCCAGGCTGTAGTAGCCAGGTAGGTAGTGTCGCCGTCAATCGGCATCCCGTTTTCAAATGATTTCATTCCGTCTTTCAGGATATCTTCCGATACTTCACCCAAATTAAAATACAGATCACCTCCGTTCACACCCAGTGTGTCATAGATAAACGGATCCAGTACCCAGAACTGAATATATTCATAGTTATTCGCTTCGAAATCGGTATTTTCCATTTTTCGCATCATACCGCCCCAGCGTTTTTCGGGATCTGTTAAATTACCGAGCTCATCCATACCGTCTACATCGAGGTTATAAGGTCCGCGCTCGGTCGGATAATAAGACATATTCAAAACAGTCAGAATTCCGGATTCGCCGTAATTCAGCTCTTTATTCGGATAGATCTCACTAAAATTCACTTCACGCACATAATGGTTCGACAGCTGATCTGCATCCTTTTTAATATGCGACGGTGTTAAGGAAGATGTTTTCTGTGTAAACAAACGGTCGATGTAATACCAACTCAACAATGCCCTGTTCTGACCATAACGAATATCATTCGACAGGCCGGCTTCCGGAAATAAACCATTTGCCGACGGGTCATACGGTGTCGAGGCCAGTTGCCATGCATATGGCGTACGTAAATCATATGAGCTTTGTGACGACTCAAAGTCGTCCAGATATACCTCTCCTTTATCCTTGATTGACTTCGAATGCCCCGGTATTAATTGCGCATATTCTGCGGTAAGCGAAAATGTAGACGGAGCTGTGGCGTTTACCCATGGAATCATACCCATCAAGTTGGTTAGCCACATATATTCGGTCTTATAATTTGCATTAAAGCCATAGATCGTATTCTTTAACGGAATATTATCCATTGTCACCTTATTGGTCAACGGCTTTTCAGAGAGGTGCATTACTGTACCTCCCAATACAAAATTCTTCGAAAAATTATACTGCATATCAAGTCCCAGCATTGTTTTACGCTGCGTACTAAACATCGACTGACTTTCAAGAGATACACTGATATTGGTACCCGACTCCAAAATACTCTGATTCAGAATTGTAACAACCCCCATCGTATAGTCGACAGTATAGTCGGTATTCTCGGTCAACCGCATTCCGCCGGCAGTCACCACGACTGATCCCCGGGGCACATTCATGGCATTCAGACTAATTTCAGCGCCGGAAGAAGCCCGGTATTCACCTTTCATCCGAAATTTATTCTTTTCTGCAATCTGACGCGCAACAGTTAATGTTGAATCGTATAGTTCGAAATAGCAATATTTTTGAGCCAATACCGGATCTCCGATTTTATTGGCCAAATAAGATCCAAAAGGTTCTACAGAAGGAAAAATAACCCGTCCGGTAGCCGCCTGAACAGTATAACCTTCGATAAAATCGAAATAACTGTCAGGATTAGCTTCATTATTACGGTCTAACCTGTCCAGATTCATTACCCGTAACAAAAGCTGATCGCGTATGTTGCCGGCCTGGATATAATTCAGATAAACACCCGCCGTATCACTCATATACTGAATATCCAACCGAAACTTCTCCTTTTGTATCTGATAAGCTCCCGGTAATGCATATACGTTTTTCATCATTAGATCCCACATGGGTAATGTCGGATTAATAGAAGTTCCTTTCAACAATTTCAAATAAAGAGATTCTTGCGTATTTTCATTTGTCGTTGAAAACTCCCCTACCTGATATGGCTTTCCGTTTACGGTATATTCAAAAGCTACCGCCAACACCTCATCCGGATTCAGCTTGGATTTTAAAGAGATATACCCCAATTGCTTATTCAGGATATATTCATTTTCTGACATTTTGCGGGCACTCTCCACTTTTTCATAATCAGATCCCCCTTCGATTCCATATACAGCCAAGGGCGCTAATACCTGCGTAACCTGATTAATATTCCGGGCACCCGGATAATTATCCACAATCGTACGGTACAAGTTATTCGCATCATTGAATGGAATCGTCAGTCCGGACTGGGCAATCCAATGGCTGTTCGCAATATGCGTAGATTCAGCCAGGTCCATAAAAGCAACCATATTGCGGGCCTGATCATAATTACCACGCTTATTGGTAACCCACACCTCAATACGGCTAATTTCGATACCAGACGAAACATATGGGAGTTTCGATACAAACTGATCATAGTTATCACGGAAATAATGTGCCAGAAAGAAATGGCGATCTTCATCATATGCATCCACCATAAATTCAAACGGGCGTGTCTGAGCCCCCCCTTTAGAATTAACGGTCTGTGTAGTCGATTCCTGCTGCGCAATCAGTGTTGTAATATTTAGCTTTCCAAACTGAAGGGCAGCTTTCATTCCAAAAAGGGCAGCCCCTCCCCGAATCAGAGAAGATCCGGTAGTCATGCTTACATTACCGGCCTCCAGTGACTTGATAATTTCATCTTCTTTTCCCTGATACGCCAACTTTAATTGCTTGGAGTCAAAATCAAAAGTCGCATCCGTATTATAATTCATACCAAAGCTCATCTTGTCACCAACTTTGGCATTTACGTTCAACTGAATTTTTTCATCAAAGTCAAAGAACGTTTTACTACGGGATTTTGCCGGTAAAGTCGGATTGTCCACTTTATTCTGCTTCATTCCAAATGAAATCTCCGCCGATCCCTGAGTTTTTACCTGTACGCCTCCCGGCCCGAATATTTTTTCTGCCGGCCCCAGGCCAAATTTCATATCCAGAAAATTAAACTCGCTTTTATCTCCTTTTTCAAATATTTCCGCATTCTTACTTCGAAAATAAGACTGCATTAACTGTTTCTCAGTATAAGCCTTATATTCCTGAGCAGTCATAGAAATCGGGATAGAAACCTCCTGTTCGCCTATCTTGGTTCTGAAAATATACGAATCGGTAAACGGATCATATTCTACTTCCGACTTAATATTCTCCGGTGTCTTCAGATCCAAAGGGGCAGACACATCCAGATCATCCGTATTTTCAGGAACTGTCTTTCTTATCGGAAAAGGCATTTTCAATGTATCTTCCGGTGTTTCCTCTATTAAAGGAGTCGGGAAAGCATACATCGACTCATGAGTAAATGCAGTAAAGGCGGAACAGATACCTGTCCCGCCTATTAGCACTAAAAATATATAGATTAGATATCTAAGTCTTTTAAACATTTAAGATTACAACATTTTCAACGCAGCTTTAATCACTTGTTCCACCTTTAAGGTCGGATCATCCTTCATTAATTTAGAAATGCATTTCTGTGATACATTCTGAGGGAATCCCAGCATAACAAGTGCAGCCAAAGCCTCTTCAGCTACCGCAGGGTTTAACGTTACACTATTCTCTAACGTAATACCACCTACTTTTATTTTATCTTTCAGGTCAACAATTATGCGTTGGGCCGTTTTCGCGCCAATTCCTTTTACACTTTTAAGCATATTCTCATTACCGGACGCTATCACATTTTCTAGCTCGGCCGCCGATAAAGAAGATAAAATCATCCGTGCCGTATTCGGTCCTACACCTGAAACAGAGATCAATAAAAGAAAGAGCTCTCGCTCTCGTTTATCAATAAACCCGTACAATGTATGAGCATCTTCACGGATTACCTCATAAGCATATAGTTTACAATTCTTTCCTACCGCCAACGCGGAGTAAGTATTCAATGAAATATTCAACAAATAACCTAAACCATTGCATTCGATGATAGCAGCGGTAGGTGTCAATTCAGCAATTTCGCCTTTTACGTATTCAATCATAAAGTAGAATATAAAAATCTACTCAAATTAAGTAAAAAACCGCCAAACTTTGAAATGATTAGTTCATAAATAAGCGCTTTCCCGGAATCTTCATTCCGAAAAAGCGCTTTTACCAAATTCACTCAAGTAGAAGAATCGTCTTTATCTCTTTTTCAAATACTATTTTATTTAAAATCAAACTCTATGCACACACCTTCTGTTTTAGTGGCTATCCGGATTATTTGTAAACTCTTCGGCCGATATTTTTTTCCGATCCATCGCTCGCCAGGCAAAAAAGCCATAAATCAAAACGATCGGAAGCAAAATAGAAACATACGACATCACCTCTAAGGTAAATAAACTCGATGAACTATTATAAATCGTTAATGAGCTCTGTATATCCGCACTCGACGGATAATAGGCTGTATTATTAAAACCTAAACTCATAAACAACGATAAAACAGTCAGCAACACCCCGACAGCTTCGTACCAGAATGCATCATGAAAACCTTTCTTTACAATTGTCAGTACGATTGAAAACAAAACCAGTACCACCCCTATCAAGAATAAAATACCCAGATAAGGAACCTGCACCATATTCAACAGGTATTTGTATTTTTCCAAATAAATAGTTCCCGTATCGGGGTTCACGGCATAGCCGTCTGATAAGAAAATCCAGATTACGAAACTGAGGAAAAAAATCAAAAACGGGATTGTATTCCAGATAATCGTTCGGTGGCAACGCTGATTTATACTGGCATCATTAATATTGAATATCAAATACATTGCCCCTCCGATCCGCGCCAAAAAAACCAATGCCGCGCCTAACAGCAAATTAGGCAGGTGCATAAACGCTTCCAAACCATGATAAGGAGTATCCCAAGTAGATATAACAGGCATAAAAGTATCTGTAATATTTCCTTTTTGTACTAAGAACGGCGCGCCGGTAAATAACGTGGCAACCGCAACACCAATACTAAACACACCTACGATCCCATTTATATACAGAAACATCTGATAGGTACGACGGCCAAGAAAATTGCCCGGTTTATTCATAAACTCATAAGCAACGGCCTGAACTATAAAACTAAATAAGATAATCATCCAAAGCCAATAGGCACCTCCAAAACTTGTGGAATAATAGAGTGCAAAAGAAGCAAAAAAAGCACCCCCGAATACAACCAGTGTCGTAAAGGTGATCTCCCATTTACGTCCAAGCGAATTCAGAACCATTCTTCTTTCAAGTTCGGATTTAGCTACTCTCAGCAAAAGGGTCTGCCCTCCTTGCACAAACATTAAAGCAACTAACAATGCGGCCAAAAGAGAGATCAAAAACCACCAATAGTGCTGTAATAACATTAATTTATCCATAATTGTCGGGCTTTAGCATTAATAATTTTCAGACTTAAACGCCTCATCGAATTTTTCTTTTTTCACCTGTCGTACAATGATCCAGATATCAGCTATCAACAATGCTGTAAATAAAACCAAAAACATCCAGAATGTTGTGGCCACAGTACCAGGCGATAAGCGTGAAATTGAAGCGAACGTAGGCAGAATATCTTGAATAGTCCATGGTTGCCGCCCCATCTCGGCTGTTACCCAGCCTGCTTCAGACATAATATAGGCCAATGGCAAACTAAGCAGCGCAACCCAATATAACCAGCGGAATTTCGTTGTATTCGGATTTTTACGTCCCAACAGAAAATATACTACCGGAAAAAATAAAAGGAAATAAGCACCTAACAATACCATCGCATGAAAAGCATAAAATACAAACGGTACACTCGGTATTACCTGTTCAACATCCCGCACATACCCATAACCGAAGTTTGGATAGTTTTTCTCGAGAATCTTTTTATTCAGCTCTGCTACCGGCATATTCCCCTCTTCTTTTGCCTGACGATACGATGCCAATGCTTCAAGAGCCTCCTGACCGCTTTCGATACGTTCTGCAATCGGAGGCATAATATAATGATCATCCTTTATGCCTTTTTGTTCATATCCTCCTTTCAGGATATCATTGATTCCGGGCACGAATGCATCTGTTTTTCCATAAGCAAGATAAGAGAGTACGTCCGGAAGGCGAATCGCAAACAGGAACTCTTTCTCGTCATTATTATAGCGTTTCTCCGGATTCAGAATTCCGAAAGCTACGATACTCTGATTTGTACTTCCGTCATAAAGACCTTCCATAGCGGCAAGCTTCATAGGCTGCACACGTGCTACCACCTTTGCCGTATCATCTCCTGTTACAATTGTAACAAGCAAAGCGAAAAAGCCAAAAATAGACGCAATACGTATACTCTTCAATGCCAGGAGTGAATTTCTGTTTTTCAATAAGAACCAACAACTTATCGCAATTACGAAAACAGACCCCAATACCCAGGATGAAATAACGGTATGCAGGAATTTATTAATAGCTACCGGCGACAACAGTACATCCAAAAAACTAACCATCTCATTACGCACACTATCCGGATTGAATTTCATTCCCACCGGATATTGCATCCATGCGTTTGCAACCAGAATCCACAAGGCGGATATGGT
>JAVWBH010000001.1:17358-40622 GCA_036649595.1 Bacteroidales bacterium | reverse complement strand
TTTGATGGCACCAGGTCCCCATGAATCACCTGCCAGGCCGGAGTTATCGGGTGTATTTTTGTCTGTGTTTTTCAGAACCCAGGCTCCGTTTACATAATTAAAATCATCCACACTATACATTCCCACTGTTTTGTATCCGTACATCACACCTACCGAGTGTCCTACCATTACCTGATAGTCGTCTGCTATTTCCGGACTGCTGGTCCACTCCGAGCTTCTTGAAAAATTCTGACCGCCCAGATCCATAATTTTGTTCTTATTGTGACCAATATTGAACGACAGGTCGATACCCCAATCACGTTTATCTACCAAAACAGCATTTACCGTAAACTCCACGCCTCTGTTTCTCGTTTCACCGATATTAGCCGTCATGGTCGAATAACCGGTTCCGGCAATATTGTAGTCGAGCAACAAGTCTTTCACATCATTCTGGTAAATCTCTACGGTACCGTTCAGACGGTTATTCCAGAAACCGAAATCAATACCGGCATTATATGTATAGGTTGTTTCCCATTTCAGATCTTTGTTGGTAAGCTGACTTGAAGAAACAGTCCAATAGGAATCATAATTATTCATCCAGGATTCGGTAGCCGGTTTAAACGTACGCATAAACAAGCCATCGCCGATATTATTATTTCCTGCTACCCCGTAGCTTACGCGGGCTTTCAGGTTTGACAACCAATCAGAAGCAGACGACATAAATCCTTCGTCCGAAATACGCCATGCAAATGCCGCCGACGGGAAGTATCCCCAACGGTTACCGCGGGCAAACTTACTTGATCCGTCTGCACGGAATGTGGCTGTTGCCAGATAGCGTCCTTTGTAATCATAATTTGCACGCCCAAAGAAAGAAACCATTTTATCATCCAGCTGATAAGTATTTTGCAGGGCGATTGTTTTTCCTTGCGTCAGAAATCCGAACGACTCGTCCGGCGAAAACATTTCCGGCATATCATGTACTTCCTGAAACTGGGTGGTTCGTTTTGTTACCATCAATTCCTGTCCGGCCAATAACCCCAGATTATGGTCATTCTTCAGGTTACGGAAGTCATAATTAATCGTATTCGTATTGCGAATCTTCTGAATTGCATTCGCGGTAAGCATTACCACCGGTTTATTCTGAACCGTTGCATTTTTCGACGGGTAGGTAGAAGAGCCGTAATAGCGGTTGTCTTTATCATCGCGGTGCTCCAGTCCGAAGTCACTGCGCAGGTTCAGATTTTTAACCGGCGTTACGGTAAGACCTCCGTTAAAGCTATAAATTTTATTTTGTTTGTTACGGTAATTATCGCGGATCGCAGTCATTGGTTTTACCAATTGCCCCATCTGATCTTCATCGCTATCATCTTCATCACCTTGCATTACAAGATCAATCGGAGTATAGATGACAGTATGCTTTAGGCGCGAATCGGCAGTTGAGGCTTCACCGCCCCCCGCTTTCGAGTCATTCGCCCCTGCCCCTACGACATCGGTATCCGAATAGCGAGCCGTGAAATTGGCTTTCAGCCATTCGGCCGGTTTCGCGTTCATTTTGAAAGAAAAGTTATCACGGCGATATTTCGAATCCGCCATAATGGCTTTATCATCCGTACGGCTATACGAAGCCAGGAAGTTGGCTTTATCTGTACCTCCGCTTAAGCTGATATTGTGTGTAAATACGGATCCGGTACGTCCGTATACCTCGTCCTGCCAGTTATGGCCGGCCATTTCCCGGTATAGATCGATATCCTGATACAATCCGAAAGTTTTCTGATAACGCTCATTTACTTTCCCTTGCAAAACAGCCTGCTCATACTGAGCCCGGGCAAACTCAAACGGATTAAGCACATCGAGCGTTTTGGCTATCTTCTTGAATCCGAAATTCCCGCCGTACGAAAGCGACAGTTTCCCTTCTTTGGCTCCTTTCGTTGTAATAATAACAACTCCGTTGGCTCCGCGCGATCCATAGATAGCAGTTGAGGAAGCATCTTTCAATACATCCATCGACTGGATATCCGACGGAGCAATATCCGAAATACTGCTTACCGGAAAACCGTCTACGATATAAAGGGGGCTATTATCTTGTGTAATCGACCCTCCGCCACGTACACGAATCTTTACTTCCGCATCGGGCGATCCCTCACTTGTTGTTACTTGCACTCCGGCCAGCTTCCCGGCCATCGCTTCTGCAACATTCGCTACCGGCACATTCTCAAGTTGCTTTGCTCCTACTGAAGAAACAGATCCGGTAAGGTCTCGCTTTTTGGCAGTACCATACCCGATTACAACAACCTCATCCAGGTCTTGTGTATCATCAACTAATTTCACATTGATTGTACCGGCCTTTACAGCTACTTCCTGTGCTTTCATTCCGATATAAGAGAAGATCAGTGTTTTTGCAGATGGCGGCACTTGTAAGGTGTATTTTCCATCAAAGTCAGTCACGGTTCCAACAGTTGTTCCTTTAACAATAACCGATGCCCCGATTACCGGTTCATTCGTATTATCAGTTACAATCCCACTGACATGGATATCCTGAGCCCTACTCAGACCGACATTCATCAGTGTAAAAAAGCAGGCGAAGAAAAATTTCCAGGCCAGATTTCGACAGGTTGATTTTTGCATAGTAAATTATTTATTAGATTTTGTTGTTGTATGTATTCATGGATAAAGCATTTTTCATCTTATTTCATGGGTATTGTTTCAATGGCAAAAGTGAAGATTAAATATTGCTCCTTTGTGTATTTTTTGTTTTAATAGGTATAATAATTGAGAAAAAACAAAAACCCCGCTTCTGTCTGGCCGACAGGAAGCGGAGTTTCTTTCTCTATTTGGCAATTTTCACAAGAGCTGATTAATTCCAGCGGGAATCGCCGGAAGCGGCATATGCGTTATCTGTTACTTTGAAGTTTCCGATTGAAGCATTTTCAAAAAACTCTTCCGAATTCTTATCTACGCCAACCAGTCCTTTAATGGCATTTGAAGTAGTACCATAGTCAGACGTATTGAAAGATGCCGATACATTTAATGTAAAACCGACAGCTGTAGAAGACTTCACACCGTAAATTCCTTTGAATTTTTCAGGGGCGATAACTTTGCCAAAGATACAATTCTTAATGTTAAATGTCCCCCCATCGTGTCCTTTAAAATTAGCAAAATATGTATCAGAACCATAATTATATAGGGTACAATTCTCAATATTTACTAATTCTGAATAATTCTGCTGAGAAGCTTTCTGCTGTTGGATCAAACCGAACATAAAATTGTGAAATGTAGTGTGTCTGATATCGTAGACATTCACCTTCGCATCATCTCCCATATGAAAAAGCGCATAACGCTGGCCGGCCTCTCCAAAATTATAGACAAGGGCTTTTTCGACGGTTAATTTTCCGTATCCTCCGCCTTTTGCTTCATGACGCACCACACTGCGTGTAAAATCATGAATCTCCACATCGCGTAAAATCAATTCCTCCATGTAATTGAATCCTTTATCGCCGTTGGCTTCCGTATTTGCAATCAGTTTTATAAAATAATCACCATAGGTTCCGTCTGAAAGGGAACCGGTAATATTCAGATTTTCGAAACGAACCGTACCCACGCTACCGGCAATGTTTAATTGCTTCACGCGAATAAGCGGTTTTACGGTACCTTCACAGATCAAAGTAATATCTTTGCGTATCTGATATGATTCCGGCAATTCATATTCAGCTCCGGGTGCGAGAGCCAATACAGATGCACCGACTGCTTCATTTGCCATATCCAGATACTGTTTAAGATCGGCATTTGCAGGTACTTCTATGGTACCGGCAGGCAATGCATCTTTAGTCCGGAAAGACACCTTATTAAAACGCTGCCCGTTGCTCATTATCACGGCCTGGAAAGTAGTAGCGGCAGCCAATGCATCGATCCGCTTCAAACCGTCCGACTGCTCTTCTGCCGAAATAGGATAATCGACAAAAGAGTCGGGATTAGAGAGTTCAGAAACTCGTAGGTTATCCACCGATTTTTCACGATCCCATTGCAGAATTACATAATCACGACCAATTTCATCGGGCGATTTTAATACGACCGGTGCATTCGGAGTGGTAAACGGCTTTCCGAAAATATATTTCGAATCCATTTCTGAGACAGAAGCGTTCGCTTTAATACGAGGTACAAAAGTTGACTCAAAATCAAGATCAGATATACTCAAGGTTGTTGCGGTAGTTCTGTAAACAGTTACGGTTCCCGAAAACGAACTGTCAGAGGCAATCTCTAAGGTATATCCCACCGCATCTTTCACAGACTGCCAGGTAAAATGAACTTCGGAGAGATCGACTGTTTGCTCCAGATTTACCGGACTGAACAGACGCGGAGCCACTTCGCCGAAAAATTCGTCATCCTTACAAGAGGAAAAAAGAGAACCGGCAATCACTGTGGCCATTATCGATTTATTAATGATAGATTTCATAGACACAAAAGATTAAAAACCATAAGAGTTTGTTAGCTTATTCTGGCTTGTTGTCAGAATAATATTCATGATCGGCATCACCTGACGGATATGAGTAGATACCTCGGGTTCCGGAAAATAGACTGATCCCGGCACCGGGTCGGTTACCTTTCCGATATAATTGTCAAAACAAGATGATTCAGACGGTTTTGTAGCCAATTTGATCCACTTTGTTTTTTCTTTATATCCGGGTTCGATAGGCTGGCCGTCCTCATCCGGCCCGAATCCATAGATTTCAAAACCATTCTTCTGAGCATTTTCTTTGTAATAGATCACATCCCTTACCTGAGCATAACGTCCCGACTGATGGCGCAACGCCTCCAGATCTTGATTCGTTTGGTCAAGCGTTTCTTTCAGAATACCCCAACGCATCAGGTCCCAGCGGCGCATTCCTTCGCCAATAAACTCTTTCGCTCTTTCTTTTTGAATAAACACCAGAATTTCCTCTTGTGAAGACAATGCGAATACAGGGGCGGAAGCCTCCTGCTCCTGTATGAAGGCGCGTTTACGTACATCAAGGATACGTTGTTTGGCAATCTGAAGATTCCCCAACACATTATTGGCTTCTGCATTCATAAGATAAATGTCCGCTAAGCGCATCACCATGAAGTTCACACCGTCATCTTTGGAATTAATTTTACGGTTCATCCATTCCGGACGCCATTTTGAGAGATAAAAGCTGCTGGCATCGGTTGCCATTTTCGCCACTCCTCCCTCAAAATAATATGGCTTCGCACTGATGTCGCGACGAAGATCTTTCATCTCATAATCATAGAAGAAAGAAGGGACCATCTGGATACGTCCGGCCAGATCAATTGCCGTATATTGGTCTATTTTACGACGCTGTGCCACATAGCTCATGAATTCGCCACGCGTCCCGTTGGCAGCAGGTATTTCAAAAACAGACTCACGTCCTATGCTGATCACATCCTGGCACTGATCCATGAAAATATGTTCGTAAGCATCGGCCAGCTTATAGGTTCCGCTATTGATTACCTCTTCTGTTTCATCTGCGGCTATCCGGTATAACTCCAGACGCTTGGCCTCTTCTTCGAAAATATAACCGATTTCGCCATAGGTGCTTTTCGGAAGCAGAGCCTTCCCGGCAGCATGCAAAGCGATACGTGCACGCAACCCTTTTACAAAACCTTTGCTTACACGCTGAACCGTTTTGGTTGATTCAGTACCCGACCAAGGTACCAGGGTAGCAGCTGTTTCCAAATCAGCAAGGATACGGTCATAAATTTCGGCGCGGGATGAAACGCCCAAATAAATAGTCTGATTCGTTACGGGCTCAAAACGAGCCGGAACATCTCCCCATATTTTTATCAGATCCTGATAAAAGAAAGCACGCAAGGTTAATGCTTCGCCTAACAGATAATTCATCTCCGGATTCTTTAGGTCGCCATATGTACGGATTCCTTTGATTGCCTGATTACACAACTCTATACTTTTATATAAGCGAGACCAGGGGTCACTGGCATTCGACTGATTGAATCCGTTGTTACTCATCGCTGCCGAAAAACGATACATAGCAACATCCAGCATCCCGCCATCAGAACTATTTTGTTTCGTTCCACTGTTGAGTTCTGCATCGGTATTACTCATCATTACGCCAACAAGCGTATTACGATAGGCCCGCTCCTCCATCATCGAATTATAAATTCCGGTAATGGCTTTCTGCGCGTTTTCTACATTGTCAAAAACTTTATCCGATTCCACCTGTGATTCGGAACGGGTATCGAGCATATCGGAACACGAGGAAGCTCCGATAAGCAGACTAACTGCCGCAAAGGCATAAAATATTTTGCGATTCATAAGAGTTGTCAGATTATAAAGTAACATTTACGCCGAAATTATAAGAGCGGCTTTTTGGATAGGCCGAATAATCGACACCAGGCGTAAGAGGTGTCTTTCTGCGCGTATCCACTTCCGGATCATAACCGGAATATTTGGTCAGACAAAGCAAATTACTTCCACTGAAGAAGAAACGCACAGTACTTAGTTTAACTTTCTGAGTCATTCCTTTTGGTAGAGTATAACCAACCGTCAGATTATTCAACCGCAAGAAAGACCCGTCTTCTACTGCCCACGAATGCAATGCGAACGTATTCATTGGTATCCACATGGTGGCATCCCGATTCATTTCATCCAATGTGGCTTTATCATAAATAACATGTCCCGTATTCATATCTACACGCGAATAGCGGTGATCAGACTCCATAGAAGTGAGCATATTACGATAATTACGTGTTAGGTCATTACCGGTAAACTCAATTTTATTTGCATTATAGATATCATTACCTACCACAAATGTGAAGTTAGAGGCAAAATCAAAATTTTTGTATCGTAATCCAATATTAAAACCTCCTGTAAAATCAGGATTCGAGTTTCCGATAACAGTACGATCGTTCGCATCGATCTTACCATCACCATTGAGATCTTTCAGGCGAAGCGCACCGGGTCCCCATGCGTTTCCATTTAACTTGCTGTTATCAGCCACACCCGGATTCGCAACCCACTTCCCGTTTATAACTTCAAAATCATCGGTTGTATAGAAGCCATCGGTCACATAACCATACATTAAGCCAACAGATTGCCCCACATATACGCGATAATCGTCGGTAATACGGTTGGTCCAGCCGGAATTGGCTGTCATCTCCGTCAGCCCTCCGAGACTTTCTACTTTGTTCTTATTGTAACCGATATTGAATGAAATATCCATTCCGAAGTCTTTCTTATCAAAAATCACGCCGTTTAATTGTAATTCAACTCCTTTATTTGAAGTCGAACCAATATTCTGCGTCTGATACTCATATCCGGTGCCGGGTATAGGCATGTTAATCAACAAATCTTTTGTCGAATTCCAGTAAGTTTCGATCGATCCGCTCAAACGATTATTCCAAAATCCGAAATCAAGTCCGAGGTTGCGGGTAAATGTGGTTTCCCATTTGATATTAGGATTGTAAAGCGCATTACCCGGTGTCCAGTAAGAAGTTTCCCCTTCAACATAAGAAGTGGTTTTAGTATTCCATGCTTCAAAATAATCTCCGGATACCCGGTCATTACCGGCCGTACCGAAACTCAGGCGCAATTTGAGGTTTGACAACCATGCATTCGCTGCGTTTTCCATAAAAGCTTCGTCTGAAATACGCCATGCAGTAGCTACCGACGGGAAATATCCCCACCGATTCTCTCCGGCAAACATAGAAGACCCGTCGGCACGCATGGTTGCCGACACCAGGTAACGACCTGAATAATCATAATTTACACGACCAAAGAAGGACAAAATAACTTTATCGCGGGAATAATAATTATCTGTCGTGGCATACTGACCCAGCGGGGTAAGCTTAAACGCAGCATCAGGAGCAAACGAGGAGGGCAACCCTTCTACTACATTCGTTTTCATACGTTTCGCATTACGCGTTAATTCCTGTCCTCCCAACACAGACAGACTGTGCTCTTTCTTAAACTTTTTAGACCAGTTCAACGTATTGGCATTACGTAAACGAGACGTATTGGTCTCGGTAAGAATAACAGCAGGAGCATTTTTAATGGTAGCGGCACTTTGTGCGTAATAAGTTGAATTCCCGTAAAAACGATCATCCTGTATTTGGTTTCTTTCAATTCCCAATTCCGTGCGGAAAGTCAGATTCTTCATCAAATCCAGGCTCGCACCTCCATTAATGGAAAAGTTCTGCTGATCTTTATAACGATAGTTATCACGAATAGAAAGTATAGGGTCAACCAATCCGCCGATCAACTCCTCGTCATCGGCAGACTCATTCAATTTCAAAGGAATCGGTGAAAAGATCACAGTGTTTTTCAGACGAGAATCTGAAGAAGATTTCTCATTTGTTTCTGTAGCGCCAGCTCCCTCCACCTGAGTAGAAGTGTATCGGGTACTAAAGTTCAGTTTCAGAAACTTATATGGCTTCGCATTCATTTTAAATGCCAGATTATTACGTATATATTTCGAATCAAGCATAATTGCTTTATCATCCGTACGCGCATAGGAAGCATTGTAACTAACCGTTTCGTTACCGCCGGTAACACTGATATTATTATTAAACAGATATCCCGTACGGCCGAAGGCTGCATCCTGATGATCAACACCTTGTACATTTCTATACAAATCCATATCCTGGAAATTACCGAAATATTTCTTGTATTGATCCGTTACGCCGTCATATTGTTTCGAAATGCCGACGTTGTTATTCAAAATATCAGATTCCGCCTGCCATTTGGCAAACTCATAAGGGGACAGGACATCGAGCGTTTTGGCTATTTTGCGAAACCCAAACGTACCATTATAGTTGATTGAAAACTTTCCTTCTTTTGGGCTTTTCGTGGTAACAATGATCACTCCGTTTGCTCCCTGCGACCCATAGATCGCTGTAGAAGAAGCATCTTTCAATACATCTATTGACTGGATATCGCCCGGAGGAATATCGGAGATACTGCTGACAGGAAATCCGTCAACAATATAAAGCGGAGTATTATCCCCGGTAATAGAACCGCCTCCGCGTACACGGATTTTCACCTCCGCATCCGGTGATCCTTCAGTAGAAGTAACCTGTACTCCGGCCAGACGTCCTGAAATTGCCTCGGCAGCAGAAGCTACCGGAATATCCTTCAATGCATCACTGTTAATAGATGCGACCGATCCTGTCAGGTCTCTTTTTTTCTGGGTTCCGTATCCTACTACGACAACCTCCTCCAAAGCCTGGCTAGATTCTTCTAATGCTACATTGATTTTCCCGGCTTTAACCGTCACTTCTTTCGGGATCATACCCACATAGGAAAATACGAGAATTTTCCCTTCAGCAGGCACTTCCAGTTCATACTCTCCATCATAATTGGTAATAGTTCCGATAGTAGTTCCTTTTACTACGACCGATCCTCCGATAATGGGTTCATTCAGCTTGTCGACTACCACTCCCGTCACTTTCGTTTGGGCGAAAGCAAGAGCAGAGCTGCAAATGGCAAACAAAAGCATCAGGGCATAGCGCCCGGATGCAAGATATCTACTTCTCATCAGCATAATTAATTGTTGTTATGGCATAAGTGTTTATTCAACTCCGTTCGAAAGCGATGCTTCCGGATATCATCACCTACTACACTTTTACCACACCAACGCCGGGAAGGAATGGGAAGTAATAAGAAATAGTAAAAGGCTATTAATCAATCGATGCAAAAATAGAATGATTGAAAAACCTTCACGTGTACAAATTGAGCAAAAGAGTGTATTATTTACATACCTCTGCTGCTTGCTCTTTATACTCCGTCGGAGTCATTCCATACTTTTGCTTAAAACAGCGGCTAAAATAGCGGGGATCATTCATCCCTACCATGTAAGCTACCTGTGATATATTATACTGACGTGTTTCAATTAATTGAGCAGCACGCTTAATACGCATTTCACGTATAAATTCAATCGGTGCAAGACCGGTCAGACTTTTTAGCTTTTTAAAGAATACCGAACGGCTTAAACCGGCCATCGAAACCAAATCGTCCACAGTGAGCTCCGAATTTTCCATGTTTTCTTCGAGTGTATGAATCAGATTCTCTATAAAAATATCATCCTGAGATACAACTTTCGGAACAGAAGGAGAAACTTCCTTCACATCGTTACCCTCTTCGAAAGAAAGATTATTGCGGAACAGGTCTTGTAGTTTTTGCCGCTGCTGCAACAGGTTGCGAATACGGGCTTCAAGATACTCGGCACTGAATGGCTTGGTAATATAATCATCAGCTCCGCTACTCAAAGCAGAAAGCTTATCTTCCATCGCTGTCCGTGCCGTCAATAAGATTACCGGAGTGTGACTGGTACGCATATCGGCTTTGATAGCTTCTGTCAGCTGCAAACCATCTGTACCCGGCATCATCACATCTGAAATAATAATATCGGGTAATTTCTCAAAAGCAATCTGAATTCCTTCTTGTCCATTTACGGCTTCAAAAATGCGGAACTCTTTTTCCAATACTGTCCGTAAGAATGAGCGCAGGTCTTTATTATCTTCTACAAGGAGGATCGACTGTTTATCACTCTGCAAATCCGGTTGTTCCTGCTCTGCTGTTACAGCCGGAGTCTGATCCATTTCCGGATTTTCGCCATCTTCTACAATAAAATCAACATCCCCCTGGAAATGCTTTGTTCCCAATAAGAACGTAACGGTAAACCAGGTTCCGTGTCCGGGCTGGCTATCCGCTAAAATAGAAGCTCTATGCATATCGACCAATTCCTTTGTCAATGAAAGGCCGATACCGGTACCGGGCTGAAACCCTTCATAATTGTCGGCGCTGTCAAAGCGTTCAAACAACCGGGTCAGCTTCTCAGCACCCATCCCGACACCCTCATCCTGAATCCGAATAGACACCGACTGCTCATTACGGGTAAGTTCTACTTCTATTGTTTTACCGGCAGGAGTAAATTTAAAGGCATTCGCCAGCAGATTAAACAAAATCTTTTCGACTTTGTCTTTATCTGCCCAAATATTAATACCGTCCGAATGGTCCGTAAAGCGAAAACGAATCTCTTTATCACTAGCAAGAGACATGAAACTCTCACATACCTGCGACGCAAAGTCGCCGATATGAATCCGTTCTATCTTCAATTTCATCTTATTATTCTGGATCTTCCGGAAATCAAGAATCTGATTTACCAACCGTAACATACGGTCAACATTTCGCTGCACCATTTCTAACTGCTCACGTGCAACCGGTGAAAGGTCAGTCTGTTTGACCAGGTATTCTACCGGAGAAGCAATCAGCGTAAGAGGAGTCCGCAACTCGTGCGATATATCTGTAAAGAAACGCAGTTTCAGATTCGACATATGCTGCTCGAGCGTTACTTTATTCTTTAGTTTAAAAAATACGAACTGAAGATAAAAGATCAGCCCCAGCAACAGCAAAATCCCTGCAATATAAAGCAGGTATCCCCAGTTGGAATTCCAAAAAGAAGGTAAAATCTCTATTTTGATCTCTCTTCCGTTATCTACCCAGATCCCGTCGCTATTGGTTGATTTTACTTCAAACACATACTCACCTTTAGGCAAGTTCGTGTAGGTAACCCGGGGTACCCCTCGTAATATATTCCATTCTTTCTCAAATCCGCGCATCCGGTATTTATACTCCATATTGCGTGAATTTTCCATATCCAGAGCGGCAAATCCGATTGAAAACACAGACTGGTCGTGATTCAATGTGATCTTTTCGGTATAGTCGATCGCTTCTTTCAACGGTGAACCGTCATCATTGGCATGTACCGTTTTATTGAATAATTGAAAATCAGTAAAAACCAAAGGCGGAACGAACTGCTTCTTTCTCAGTTTGGTCGGGTCGAACACATAAATGCCCACATTCGAACCTACACCGATCCGGTTATCACTCAGTTTCAAAATAGAAGCCTCCGAAAAATCGGCACAATCCAGCCCTTCATTTATTGAATAAGTAGTAAACTGCTCTGTCTTAGGAGTAAAACTCAATAATCCATTTGCGGAAGACATCCATAAATTACCTTTCGGGTCCTCCATCAAATTCAGAATAATATCACTGGGTGCTCCTGTTGCTTTACTGTAACGCATGAATACCGGTTTTCCGTCCTCATAACTGACCAATTTATTTAATCCGGCTCCATAAGTAGCAAAGAACAATTCTTTCTTCGAAGTACATACTATATAATGCACATCATAAGAGATTCCGGTATTTGCTGTTTCATGTGATGTAATATGCTTAAAAACAATATTGGCGGGAATCTGAAAATCATTTTTAAAGGTCACAATACCATTACTGGTCGCAATCCAGATATTATTCAGGCTGTCGGTAGCTATTTTTCTGATTTTCTGACATTTTGAAATCGGATAAGAACGTAAATTATTACGATGATTCAAAAAACGCAGCCGGTCGCCCGACTGATCTACCAGATTTATCCCTCCGCCGAAAGTACCGATCCATATATTTTGTTTTTCATCTTCTAAAAGCGAATAAACCGCATCATGCGACAAGCTATAAATGTCATCCGGATCCTGAGCATAATTCTTTACAGAGTAACAACCCGAAACAGATTCTTTCTCCAGAACAAAAACACCCATACCTTTCGTACCCAACCAGATACGCCCTTTATGATCTTCCAGGATCGAATAAACAATACCCGGAAACGGTTTATCTTTATTTAATTTACCCTTTTCACCAATATATCCTAATTTCCGGAAATTCTTATCCATCAGATACAAAGAAGCATCCTTGGTAGATACCCAGAAAACAGAATCGGAGTCTTGATACAGGGCTCGGATCTCATTTTCATAAAGTCCGTTTTCCATTTGAGGATTCGGTTGTACCAAATCAAATTCAGAACGAAGAAAGTTTACTTTCTCTAATCCCTTCGAATAGGTACACATCCACAGATTACCCTGCATATCTGTCATTGCAGTATGAAGCAGATTCGAAAATTTACGATCAGGACTCCCCGGCTCATTATAAAAAGGACGCAATTCATTTGCTTCCCGGTCATAATAAGAAAAGCCTCCGCCGCGCGGATGCACCCACAGGCGACTCCGCTTATCTTCAAAAATACGAAAGTTAGGAAGCAGAATATAAGGACTCGTTTTATCCGTAACTACTTCGAAGTTATCCAACTTCCCACTGACAGGATCAAGATGGAGCACTCCGTTGGCCGTAGTTTCAATCCATACGTCCCCTTTTTGATCCAGATAACTTGAAATCATCTCATCAGACTTCATCTGCGGATGCGTTTTACGGCAAAAGGAGATCACTTCATCAGTAGCCGGTGTATAAATTGCAAAACCGGTATGCGAAGTAAGAACCAGAAAACGACCTTCCGTCAATTCTTTGATATCCAAAACATCCGAAGGCAGTGGTAATGAGTAAAGCTTAAAATCTTCTTGTTTTTTATTGTAACACCAGATACGGCCGTGAGCTGAGCCAAAAAGAATCTCTTCATCCAGTTCGACCGAACTAAAGAAAGACTGACTGTCTTTTCGCTTTGTTTCCTGGTTTTCTTCAAAAAAATGATTTGGAACCGACTCTGACAAATTTATTTGAACTAAACCATTGTCTGTGAGCAGCCAAATATTTTTTTTCCAGTCTTTGTAAATGGCATGTACATAATCGGTGTTAACTGATTTATGTTCTTTTCCAAAGTGCTGAATAGTCAATGAAAAATCAATGGGATCGGTTAGAACCCGATATGCTCCGTTATTTTTTGTAACCAACCAGATATCCCCTCCCGTAAAACTATATAGCCGGGTGATCGGAGAAGTGTTATGAGGCAAAGTGACATCACAATCCGGGACACTCATAAACTCTTCTTTACGGGGATCAAAACGCTGTACCTGACCCGAATAGGTAATCAGCCATAAAAACCCATAAGAATCTTCCGTAATGTAATCTACGCGGTTATGAGATAAACCGGTCCGGTTATCGGCTGCAGCCTTATAGGTCCGAAAATTATACCCGTCAAAGCGATTCAGGCCCGCGAATGTACCGAACCACATAATCCCCTTGCGATCTTGAAACATGGATACGACGGTATTTTCGGAAAGTCCGTCGTTGACAGAATAATGATCAATATTTATTCTTTCCGCATTGGCATTATTAAGAATAAATAAGAATAATATTCCGAATATAAATCCCTTGATTAACCTAATATTTAACAAATCACCTCCAAAAACACGAAAATTAATCCCAAATAAGCAATAGTCATTCATATAAAGCACTTTATCTCACAAATATAAATTTATTCTGTAGCAACCAATATTATTTTTTCATCTTTTACTACCTGCATTCCGCGGTATACAGAAGGGCTCATTCCCATTTCCTGACGAAATAAGCGGGAAAAGATCTTCTGAGAAGAGAATCCCGCGCAGAGAGCAACCTCTTCGATGCGCATATCCGGCTGCTCTTTCATTAATTTACAGGCATAATCAATTCGAAAAGAAAGGATAAAACCATAGAAACCGCGATTATCTATTTTATTGATAGCAGCAGATACATACGTACGATTTGAGGGAAGATGCTCGCATAAAGAGCTTAATTTAAGATGCGGTTGCCGGAACAGTTCTTTCTCACGAATCACCTGGTGAATAAGTTCACCCAATGCAGTCAACTCATCCACTTCGGATGATACATCAATTGCGGCACGTGTAGACTGAGTCTTGATTTGCAAAAGGTTATCACCTTCCGACAAATCTGTTGAGATCGTTTTATCGGTTGCCCCTTTCATAGGAAGGCGCTGCAATACAATCCCATTTATAACCGTATAGAAAGTAAAAAATGAAAACAACAGATCACAATACATTTTCATCCACGGATTCATAATTGAAAATTCGGCGACAATAATAACCATCCGCATACTCAATATCACATAGGTACTTAATATGAATCCGCGTGACAAATCAGCCGAAACATATTTATAACGTAACACGACACAACGGTACAGCTGAAGCAATCCGATTGTAAAAACAATTCCCGAACAAACGAGAAATCCTGTCCGGATACCGGCAGGCCACTTATAATCAACGATTGCCCCGATAAACAAAGGCACCAAGAGGAGGATCGGCATAAAAAGATGCCGGAAAAAAAAAGAAAATGTTAATGTTGTGCGATAAAATCTCCGCTCCCACAAAAGAACGGCACTGGGCACAAAAAGAAGAAAATCGAATAAGGTTATATATAGAAATGCAGATTCGGAATAAATACGAAACAGATAAGGCAGTTGAAACAAAGAAGCTCCCAGAAAAACACAAAGCAACTTATTATCAGGAAAGTAACGTTCTACATCTTTCTTACTATAAGCCCGCAAAGAGAGTATTCTTATTCCGAGTAAAATGAGACAAGTAAGCAATAAAAATAAATGGGCCAGGAAAAATAAAAGAGAGGATAGATTCATAGAATAGATTGTAGTAAAATACAATTTGACATTTTGTAAACGGGTTAAAGTTACAAAAGAGAATTTCTTTTACAAATAGATTTTAAAATCCCACAAACTATTAATTCCCGTATATGTGCCACTGTTACCTTCTAAAAGTGCCTCAGATCACTCTTAAACCTACTTTTCTACGCTTTCAGGAAATACCTAACGAAGAGACGATAATTAAAAAATAATTAATTATCACAAAAAAACAGATCAATAATTTTCCGGAAAAACTACGCTGATCACATCCATATCTTGAATAATGACACTTGGCCACTGAGAAGAAAAATAGATCCGGTTATTTACTTTCACAGGCAAATGTAATAATCCCATACCCATACCCAACATAAAATCTTTTAACCGTGTAGGTGTAGCCAGAAAAAAAGTTTTATCATTAAACGTGACTTTTACCTCATAGTTGCCGGGGATCTCTCGTTGGTCGTGCATCATACTTTTCTGTTTTTATTAAATGAAGAGAATGCCACAAATATAGTACTCATCCCGAGCTAAAAAGGTATGAATACGTAAATACAAAGTACGAATACGTAAATACAACTTTTTTATCTGGAGCACCCCTGACCACCCACAATCAAAATACTAATAAACAACAATATAAAACCGAATAATTCATTTCAAAACAAACCGTTTTACAACACTATACAACGATATTTTTTACGTATTAATACTTATTTTACTATCGTATCAACCATTTTCTTATCTATAGTAATTCCAATTTTTCTCTTTTATCACCTGATCATTTAAAAAAAAAGAAATAAATATCACCATACAATTGACAACCAAACACATAACTTTCAGCAAAAAGAACATATATTGTCCGGATACCAGAAATAATATAACATTGCATTTTATTTAATTTCACGCTATTATATGAAAATTGGTCACCAAACGGAAAATTTATCACTATTAAACAAAGAAAGGCGTCTTTATCAGGCGCCTATTCTTGATGTAATCGAAATCGAACTTGAAAATACAATCACAAGCAGTGCTGCGGGGGGAATGGATCCTTTTCCGCCTAATCCCCAAAACGAACAACAACCACAATACCGGAATACCTTTGGAGATGATTGTTGAAATCTCTTTCCCCTTACCCTCAAAAAGGGTATAGGGGTCATAAAGAAAACCTAATAGTGGGATCCTCCCGTAAACCAATCCTTAAATTCTTTTACACGAGCTTTACTTACCAATACTTTCTCTTTTACGCCGGGCGCAAGATTTACCGATAAACGCCCGTTAAACCATAAATCGAGATCTCTTATAGCTTTGCGCGCTACCAGATATTGGCGGTTAACACGAAAAAAACAGGCAGGATCCAGAGAATCGGTCAGCTCATCGAGTGTCTGCGTAAAAATATGCTCGCGCCCCTCAGCCAATACACCTTTTACAATGCCTTCATCAATGTAAAAAAAGGAGATTACCTCCACCGGAAGGGGCAATAGTTTATCCCCTTTTACCGGTAAAAGAAAATGGCTCTTATAACTCGCCTGTCTTTTAAAAGCATGCAAAATAGCATCATATCCGGATACATCAGAAGCAGAATTACCCCCGCTCTCACCTCTCAAATCTTTTAGTTTTTCCAAGGCTTGACTAATATCCCGTTTACCGATCGGCTTAAGCAGATAATCAATACTATTAACTTTAAAGGCCTTTAAGGCATATTCATCATAAGCAGTTGTAAAGATGACCGGACATTTTACTTTTATATGTGAGAATATTTCAAAAGCAGAACCGTCTGCCAGATGAATATCCATGAATATCAAATCAGGCATGGGCGAATTTGAAAACCAGTCAATCGTATCTGCAATACTATCCGTTTCACCGACGATGCTAAAATCGGATACAACCTCCTGTAACAAAGCCTTCAGATTACGCACCGCCGCTTTCTCATCTTCTATAATCAATACTTCCATATGAATTTTTATAAGGAATAAATAAGACAGACTTTTTAATTAATAAAGGGATGCTTCACCAACGGAAGAATCACACAGAAGCAGCCTTCTTCTTCGCGCACAGCAATTTCTTTCCGATACAAAAGTTGATATCGTTTCGACAAGTTAGCCAGCCCGATATGCGTACCTCTTTCTGTTGTTAGTTTGGGCTGCACCTTATTTTCTACCCGAACCTGTCCTTCTTCCGTCCGGATCTGAACCGTAAGCGGACGGCGATGACTTATCTCATTATGCTTCACGGCATTCTCTACAAGAAGTTGTATACCCATCGGAGGCAGATGCCACTCCTGCCATTTATCCTCTAAACAGATATCGAACATGAGGTTCTCTTCGTAGCGCATTTTGAGCAGAAAAACATATGCTTTTACAAACTGCATCTCTTCATAAAGAGTAACACTCTGCACATCGTTACTTTGCAACATATATCTGAGTACATGTGACAATTCCTGCAAATAATCCTGCGCTTTCTCGGGAGTCTCCCTTATCAGAGAACGCAACGTATTTAAAGAATTAAAAAGCATATGCGGATTTAGCTGATTCTTAAGCGTCTCATATTGATTCAGCAAATTTTCAGCCCGTAATTGCTGGTTTTCAACTTCTACACTTTGCTTTTTTTGAATCAAATGTCCTATATAACAACTCCCTGTAACGATGAGTGTGATAACAAAATCGCGCATAGGATGCAGATAATGATGAATCATTGCATTAATTGCCGGAATATCGAATTGCTGATGCAGAAATACAAAAACTTTGGCCAGCAAATTACTCAATCCCCACGTTATCATAAAAGAAAAAATAATCAGCGGCCATTCACGCCCAAAAGAACCCAGATACCTGCGAATCAAATAAGTATTGATTGCAAAAAGCAACAACAAAGAAATAAAAGTAAAAAATATTTCATTTCCCACATCCACCCAACGCATTCCCGGAAATAGGTGTGACAACCCCGAATGATCTGACAACATCATCATTTCAGGAAAATGGATTAATACGGCCACCGTTGCCGCAATTAATACGGTGGCCCACAAATCATTATTTTTACGGGTAATTCGCATCATAAAACAAAAATAGCACTTATTTCTCAATACGGGCCGTTACATACATACCCGGGCGGAAACGAGGATTGTTATTTTTTACACGTGCATATATTTCCAACGATCTATTCTGGTCATCAACAACCTGCCCGACAGACACGACAACTGCTTCAAAGATTTCATCTCTCATCCCGTTTACTTTAAATTGAACCGGTTTTCCTTCTTTCAACCCATCCAGGTCTTTTTCGTAAGCCGTAAGCCGTAACATGCTCTCCCCCTTATTAATCACATCACATATTTCATCTCCCTGATTTACAAAAGAGCCGGTATTCACATTGACTGCTGCTACATATCCGTCAAAAGGAGCCTTTACTATGAGGTAAGGCTGAATACCGTCTGTTAACAGCGATGCCGGATTCACACCGAGAATAACCAATTGGGCGGATGCTGCGTCTACCCGGCTTTTCATTGATAAATAATCGGCTTTACTCTGCTGAAAACGTTTCTGTGAAGCCGCCTCTGCCGCGCTCAAACGCTCTTGCCGCTCATATTCCGCTTTCAAATATTGCGCCTGAGCATGCGACTCCAGGTAAGTTTGTTGTAAATCAATGAAATCCGGATTTTTTATCGTAACCAGAACAGCACCTTTGCGTACCGCCTGACCCGGCAACAGGTGAAGCGCCTCTATGGCGCCCCCCATCGTCAATGCGACCGTAGCATGCCGCTGAGGTGGTACAATCAGCGTTCCGTTGAAAGACGTATGATTAGCAACGTTTGTCGCACCGGTAATTCCGTCAGTACTTTCTGCCTCTGCAGTTTGTGAAAGAGATTTTTCGGCCTGCTTCATTACTGCCGGATTTACAGGTTCTATAGCGGGAGATTCGGCTACCGGAGCCGACTGACAAGCTGACAAAGCGATAATCGCCAATAATATATAAGAATATTTCATGTAAGTATATTTAAATATTAGTTGTATTCAGGCCTTTGCATATCAGCCTATTTTCATGTATAAATATTAATTACCGTGTATATAATTCAAGTTCCAGCACAGCAATATTATACTGATAAACAGCATCTATATATCCCCGTCGGATCTCTCGGACACTATTCATGCTTTGTACGAACTCCATAATATCGGTTTCACTTTCGTGGAACATGATCTGTGCGCTTTTCAACAATTGATCGGCCTCCGGCAATGCTCCCGCAGTATAATAACGGATTTGTTCCGCCTGGCGACGCAAGACATTTTCTAGTTCGGTGATTTTATTTGACAATTCGCGGACATTCGCTTCGGCCTCCGTCCTTGCAATCGCCACATCAGCACGGGCCTGTCGGGTACGGCTCTGTTGTGCGAAAAAGAAAACAGGAAAAGAAATAGCTGCCATCCATGAGTTCAGTCCTGTTAAAGGGGCTATTTTTTGCCGGACATAGCCGACCGATATTTCCGGAAAAAAACGACTTCGTTCTATTCGCAGGGCAATCTGCTTTTCAGAAGCCACGCTCCGAAAATAGGCGATATGAGATTCGGATAACGTCTGATCGGTCGATGCCGGAAAAAGGGTCAGCATAGTATCGGCCGGTATCAGTTCCTGATCGGAATAACAGCTCCAGGTAAACCGGCGGATAGCCAGTTGTTCCTCCTCAACCGCAAGCATTAGTTTGCTTCGCAGTTCTGCAGCAACCGTATTTGCCATATTATGTTCCAACAAAGAGATATCCCCCTGCTCATACCGTAACTTGGCTGCTTTCTGCAACCGTTCGGCCAATTCATTTTGCTCGGCATAAAGTTTATGCAACTGGTAGGCATATTGATAATATGCCCAACTCCGCTTTACTTCGGCACGGATCTCTTTCTTTACCATCTCCCGGTAAATCGTACCCGACGTAATTTGCTGACTGACTAACGCATTTTTATAAAATGGAGTAAGCAGCGATCCGAGAGACTGAGAGACCTCCCATTGATGATCTGTACGTACCTCTCCGTTTAATTGCCCCCAGGCATAATTTACATTCATACCCGGCAGATCCCATGATTCGGCACGGGCTGCCTTAGAACGGTCAATGGCCATCGTAGCTACTTTTAATCGCGGGTGTCGCACCAGTGCCTCCTCTATGGCCTCCGGAAGGGAAACCGGCTGCGACGCCTGCCCATTTACTATACCCGAACAACAGATACCGAATACCACCAACCCGAATAATCGCTTCCACCAAGTAGTGCGCTTCCATACATTTGTTTGATTTACCATCTTATAAAATACAGGAATAATTAATAATGTCAGGATGGTGGAAACTATGAGTCCTCCGATCACTACCGTTGCCAACGGACGCTGCACTTCCGCTCCTGCCGATTTGGCTATAGCCATCGGTACGAAACCGAGAGACGCCACCAATCCGGTCAGAAACACCGGTCGCAGAAGATGCGGACAACTGCGGGCGATGATTCGGTTCGTAGAGAGCGGATACCGGCCCTCTTTACGCATCGAATTAAAATGATTAATCATCAAAATGCCATTTAATACCGCCACCCCGAAAAGGGCTATAAATCCGACACCGGCCGAAATACTGAACGGCAGTCCGCGTAACCACAACGCGATGATACCGCCGATAAGCGATAAGGGTACTGTAGAAAATACGACCAATGTATAGGTAATGCTCTTAAAGGCGAAAAACAATAATAACAAAATCAGCAAAAGAGCAACCGGAATAACAATCAATAAAGTATTAATGGCATTTTGCAAATTTTCAAACTGACCTCCATATTCAAAATAATACCCCGGAAGCTATTTGACATTCTTTTCCATCGACTGCTGTATTTGCATTTCTACGTGCTGAATATCGGCATTGCGCACATTGACGCCAATCACAATTCTGCGTTTAGTAGCGTCGCGGTTAATTTGCAGAGGTCCTTGCACATAATCAATGGAAGCTACTTCGCTGACAGGAATCCGGACACCTTCTGCCGTACGCGTAAACAGTTTATCCAGATTCAGATCGGCTACCTTGTCATAATCTAACCGGACAACCAGATCAAAACGGCGCTCATTCTCAAAAACAATACCCGCTGCCTCACCTGCATAAGCTGTACGGATAATCGTATTCAATTCTTCGATATTAATACCATATCGGGCAATTTTCGAACGGTCATATTTAACGATCAACTGAGGCAGTCCCATTGCCTGTTCTACAATCACATCTGATGCCCCCGGTATTTGTCCGACAAACGTGGCAGCTTCTTTTGCCTTTGCATATAATTCGGCCATATCCTCTCCATATAATTTGATTGCGATATCGGCCTTCGCCCCGGTCATCAACTCATTGAAACGCAATTGGATCGGCTGACTGAAATTAAACTCAGCCCCTGCTACCGATTCAAGTGCCGTCTTCATTTTTTCTACCATCTCAGCACGGCTGCCTGCAGAGGTCCATTCTTTAAACGGTTTCATCACAATCATAATATCCGCATCCTCCACCGCCATGGGGTCGGTAGGTACTTCTGCCGTTCCGATCTTTGCAACAACATGGCGTATTTCCGGAAACTGTTCTTTTAACACCTGCTGAGCCCGGGTAGACACCTCGATACTCTGTGTCAACGAACTGCCGGCAGGCAGCGTCATCTGCATAGCGAAATCTCCTTCGTCGAGGGTAGGAATAAACTCTGCCCCCAGATAATTAAACAACAGCAATGATCCGGCCAACAAGCCAAAAGCAGAAGCTACTGCAGCTTTGCTAAAACGAAGGCAAAAGTCGAGCGCACGTTTATATACTTTATTCAGACGATCAAAAAAACGATCGGCAAAAGTCCGTTTCTCTGAAATAGTATGATTCAGAAATAAAGAAGCCATCATAGGCACATAGGTAAGCGACAGCAACAATGCTCCGATAATACAGAACACCAGTGTCTTTGCCATAGGTGTAAAATATTTGCCTTCAATACCGGTCAATGTCAGAATCGGGAAAAATACAATCAGAATAATCATTACGGCGAAAGTAGCACTCCGCACTACATTCGAAGCTCCAATTTCCACTTCCTGATCCATTTGCTCCTTTGTCAGCGTTTTTCCGGCAAGGCGCTTGCCGTACATATGGGCTAAAATTCCTTCAATAATCACAATCGATCCGTCTACGACTATCCCGAAGTCAATCGCACCCAAACTCATCAAATTGGCCGACACTCCGAAAATGCGCATCAAAATAAAACCAAACAATAAGGATAGCGGAATCACCGATGCGACAATCAATCCGGCCCGGATATTACCAAGAAAAAGAATCAATACAAGGAATACGATGACTGCACCCTCTATCAGATTTTTGACTACCGTAGAGATATTCCGGTTTACCAGTTCCGATCGATTCAGATAAGGCTCTACCCGCACTCCCTCGGGAAGCATTTTCTGCACTTTCTCAACTCTCTTCTCCAGTTCGGCAGTAACAACATTCGCATTTGCTCCTTTAAGCATCATTGCAATACCCCCTACGCATTCGCCTTTACCATCCATGGTCATGGCGCCGAAACGTTTCGGTGCACCGAAGCGAACTTTACCGACATCACTGATATGAACCGGTATACCACCCCGGTTTGCAACTACTACCTGCTCAATATCAGACATATTTTTTATCATACCTTCCGAACGGATATAATAGGCCCGGTTTACCTTTTCGATATAGCTCCCGCCTGTATTCTGATTATTGCGGTTTAATGCTTCAAACACTTCGCCAATAGTCACATTCAAAGAATACAGTGCGTCAGGATCCACCGCTACTTCATATTGCTTCATCAATCCGCCGAAACTATTGATTTCCACAATACCCGGTATTCCGGACAACTGCCTTTTCACTATCCAATCCTGGATTGTACGCAACTC
>JAVWBH010000001.1:0-17348 GCA_036649595.1 Bacteroidales bacterium | reverse complement strand
TCCATGGCATCGTATTTATCCTCATAACCGGGTTGTACCTGCAATATATATTGATAGATCTCACCCAGCCCGGTCGTAATAGGCATCAGTTCGGGCATCCCCAGTTCGGGGGGAATTTCGCCGGCAACCGTCTGAATCTGTTCATTTATCAACTGCCTGGCATCTAGCGTAGGAACACTCTCTTTAAAAACAACCGTTACCAAAGATAGACCGAACCTCGATACGGAGCGGATCTCTTCTACGTTCATGATATTGCTCATAGCAACCTCTATCGGGAAAGTGATCAACTGCTCTATTTCCTGAGGGGCCAAAGTAGGCGATACGGTAACGATCTGTACCTGATTATTCGTTATATCCGGTACGGCATCAATCGGCAGGGTTAACATCGCATAGATTCCGCCAATAAGCAGAAAAAGCGTCGTTAGCCCTACGAACAATTTTTTGTGAATGGAAAAATGGACGATTGCTTTAAACATCTTTGTGTAGTTTCTTGATTTTTAGATTCAAAAATAAAACTCACCTCAAATCATCTATAACACATTTTAAACGAATTGAACAAAATATTGTTTAAAGCTGCCAAATCTGCGGTTAAAGTTTTTCTCCGGTCTTATCTGTAGTAATTCCATTTTTAGTAAAACGGAAGGGTTTGATTTAAAAAAAACAAATCTCAAACAGGTATATAACTGACTATAAACAAACTATTTTCAGGAACCATTATACAACATTGCGCACGTTTTAGAAATACCCTAACATTGCATTAATTTTATGTTATTGCCTAAAAAATGAATATATCCCCGACCCTTTGGCTTGCAACCTTACTCCTTTTTGTAAAAAGCATTTGTTTTGCCGGTATCGCTGACACCGATACGTTGAATTACCACAAACAAATCCGGCTGAATGAAGTGATTATCTCGGTAAACCGGGAAATAAGCCGAAAACTACAAATACCCCGGCAAATCGTCCTTCTCCCCTCCTCTTTCATCTCACATGCAAACACCCGAAGCATGAGCGACTTGCTCGCCGAACAAGGCTCTGTAGCGATACAAAAAAGTCAGCAAGGCGGCGGGAGTCCGATTATCCGGGGATTCGAAGCATCTCGCGTATTGCTGATAACCGATAATATCCGTATGAATAACCTGATCTACAGAACCGGCCATTTGCAAAACGCCATTACCGTTGACCAGAATATGCTCGAACGTGTGGAGATTTTATACGGACCCGCTTCAATCGCTTACGGATCGGACGCGTTAGGCGGTACAATTCTTTTTCATACCCGCAACCCGAAATTCCATAGAACAGAAAAACATCTTGCCGGAAATGCATTTGTCCGTTACGGCAGTGTAAACAATGAAGTTACCGGTCACATAGACCTGAATGCAGGAGGCCGCAAATTTGCCTCCTTAACCTCTTTTACATATAGCCATTTCGATGATTTGAAATCCGGTCGAAGCAGAAACCCGTTCTTACCAAAAGAGGATAGTTATATTCATCTGGACCAATATACGGAGCAAAACAACGGAACAGACCAAGCCATAGACAACCAAAAAAAATACATGCAGAGATATTCGGGATATGAGCAATTTGACCTGCTCCAAAAATTCAGATACCAACCGGATATGCAGACGGAACATCTGCTAAACATCCAATTATCGAACAGCTCCGATATCAACCGATATGATCGCCTAACCGAAACAAAGGGGGATAAACCGAAATTTGCAGAATGGTATTATGGCCCGCAGTTTCGCCTGCTGACAGCTTATGAAGTAAATAGCCGCCGGATATTAGGGGCAGACCGCACGGCCCTTGTTCTGGCTTATCAAAAGATAAAAGAGAGCCGGCACAATCGCCGTTTTTCGGACGATATACGCAATAACAGATATGAATCTGTGAATATGGTTACATTGAGTACCGACTGGATTAAACAAATCAATACCCATAAATTACATACCGGTATTGACGGAATGATCAGCTTTGCTCAATCGGAGGCGCGGGGAGAGAACCGGGCAACCGGGGCTGTGACGCCCATCAGCACACGTTATGCCGACGGAGGCAATCAGATGCATAACCTGGAAGCCTATCTAACTCATACCTGGGCTTTTTCGGCTGCAAGCACGCTCCAGAGCGGACTCCGGATAGGATACAGTCATCTCCATGCCCGGTTTGACGACAAAACGTTTTTCAGCTTCTTACCGGGTACCGTACGGCAGCAAAACCCTACTTACAGCATTGCCACCGGCTTAAACCATTACCCGTCAGACACATGGAAGCTATCGGCTAATCTGGCATCCGGATTCCGCGTACCCAATATTGATGACTTAGGGAAAGTTTTCGATTCGCAGGCTGGGCGTGTTATTGTACCCAACCCCAATATACGTCCGGAACAGACATTCACTTCCGATCTGAACGCTACCTATCACCAGGATGAAAGATTTATCTGGGAAAACAATCTATATGCCACCTATTATTTCAATGCGATCACCGTCGCTCCGGCTTCTTTTTCGGGTAGTGATTCGATTGTTTATGATGGCATTATGAGTAAAGCATATACCAGTATCAACGCCAGACGCGCATTTATTATAGGATACTCAACCACATTGAAAGCACAGATAAATAGCAATCTGACAATAGATGCATCCATCCATTATACCTACGGGCGAATTCTGGAATCACCGGTAAACAAACCTCTCGACCATATCCCGCCACTATTCGGTAGGATCGGAATCGGATATGAAGCGTTTTCCGAAAAGCTGTTCGTTGAATTTTATACCCTTTTCAACGGAAAAAAAGCATTAAAGAATTACAATACAGAAGGCGAAGACAATATTAATTACGCTACAGTGGCAGGTGAAGCCGGAAAAGGAACTCCGGCCTGGTTCACACTCAACTTAAAAGCGTCCTGGCATATTTACAAGCGATTAACTCTACAAGCCGGCGTTGAAAACCTGCTCGACACAGAATACAGGCTTTTCGCTTCGGGCATTAATGCCCCCGGCAGAAATATTTACCTCACGCTACGTAGCAGTTTCTAAAGCACAGAATGTTTTGCAAGGACACTTTTTTGTTTATTTTTGCCAACATCACCAAATTCATTGAGACATGATTTATCAGATTTCGGCTCCGGACCGCATACATACCCGCATTTCACTTCCTGCATCTAAGAGTATCAGCAACCGGGCTCTCATTTTAAACGCTTTAAGCTATTCGCCTTACCTGCCCGAAAATTTATCCGATTGCGACGATACGCAGGTTATGATCAAAGCGTTCGATTCAGACTCTGCTACATTCGATATCGGAGCAGCAGGTACCTCGATGCGTTTTCTGACAGCTTTCTTATCCAAGATCGGCGGTGTATGGGAAATAACCGGCAGCGAACGGATGCAGAACCGCCCTATCGGCATCTTAGTAGATGCCCTACGCCAGTGCGGAGCACAGATCGAATACCTGACCAAAGAGGGTTATCCGCCGCTGAAAATTACCGGGCGCGCGCTCAGAGGCGGCCAGCTCACGCTTAACGGAGGGATCAGTTCTCAATATATTTCTGCCTTATTAATGATTGCTCCGACAATGATGGAAGGATTGACACTCCATCTCACCGGTAAAATTATCTCCACACCTTATATCCGTATGACATTGGGCATGTTAGCCAAGTTCGGAATTGAATCCGAATGGCAAGGAGATACGATTCATATTCGCCCTCAGGAATTCCGGCCGATACACTTCAAGGTTGAATCAGATTGGTCTGCCGCTTCTTATTGGTATGAGATCGCCTCTTTGTGTGACGATGCTGAAATTTTGCTTACCGGTCTTGAGCGCGAAAGTTTACAAGGCGATGCACGGATAGCCGAATTTTTCATTCCGCTCGGAGTGACATCCGAGTTTACCTCCGAAGGAGTCATTCTGCGCCAGTCACATCAAACAGCCGAACGATTGGATCTTGATTTGAGCGACCAGCCGGATTTAGCCCAAACGCTTGTTGTTACATGTGTTTTAAAAGGAATACCCTTCTGCTTTACCGGGCTGGAATCGCTGAAAATAAAAGAAACAGACCGTATCGTGGCTCTTCGCGACGAGTTACGAAAATTAGGTTTTCGCATTACCGACCGCGACGACTGCATATTGGAATGGAACGGTGAACGATGCGATATACAAGCGGATGCCGTTATCGCAACGTATGAAGATCACCGGATGGCGATGGCATTTGCCCCTGTGGCATTAGTATCGGAATCTGTTTTTATTGCTCATCCACAAGTAGTCAGCAAATCATATCCGGCCTATTGGGATCATCTGCAACAAGCCGGGTTCAAAATTTCATCCCTTCCCCGATGATTGGAAAGTTTAGATAAAAAATGCCGCCTGTCTGAAAAGCCTTCTCTTCCGGCCCCAGGAACTACCAGATAAACCCGAAAAATGGGATAAAGGATTTACATCTCTTAAATCGGTTTTTATTGAAAGGTTCGTATCTTTACAGGCAGAAAAAACAAAGAGTTATGTGGGCACTGATCATAGGACTTGCGCTGCTGGGCATCGTTACCGCTGTAATCGGCTATTTCCAGCAGCGTAAAATAAAAGAGAAACTGCGGAAAGGAGAAATCACTGAGATTCCCGAGCCACAGGAAATAGAAGAAGAGTGTTGCGGAGAGCATGCGACCTGCGAAAAAGACTCGCTACTGGCAGCCGTAAGCAAAGATATCGAATATTACGATGATGAAGAACTGGATACCTGGAAACATATCCCGTCCGACCAGTTTTCGGCAGAAGCAATCGAAGAGTTCCGGCATGTATTTTATACCCTGCAAGACACAGAGGTAGCCGGATGGGTACGCAGCCTACAATTACGGGAAATTGAAATTCCCGATGAAATAAAGGACGAAGTTTTGCTGGTTGTCAGCGAGCGGCGTTTACCCCATTAATCCATTACGAACAGTACTCCCGCACAATGATAATACCGGAAATATTAAACTACGTTTTTTTTCAACATGCGCTAATCGGATCCTTGCTAGTAAGCATCTGCTGCGGCATATTAGGCACCTATATTGTTACACGCAGGCTGGTATTTATCAGCGGCGGCATTACGCATGCCTCATTCGGGGGGTTAGGACTGGGATTTTACGCAGGCATCAACCCGATCGTTACGGCTATTATTTTTGCAGTTCTATCGGCTTTCGGCGTTCAATGGCTCAGTAAAAAACATGCCGTGCGCGAAGATTCGGCGATTGCTGTGGTATGGGCACTGGGGATGGCGCTGGGTGTGATCTTCATCTTTATGAGTCCGGGATATACGCCGGGACTGACTGAGTTCTTATTCGGTAACATCCTAACAATCACGACAACAGACCTCCTTTGGTTCGGCATTTTTTCATTGGCGCTGTGCATATTTACAGCATTGTTTCTTCATATTATCATTTTCATTGCTTTTGACCCTGAGTTTGCAAAAGTACGCCGCCTGCCGGTTCGTTTGATTGAATACACCATGTTGTGCTTCATCGCCATTGCCATCGTACTGTCAATCCGAATGATCGGTATCGTATTGCTGATGTCGGTACTGACATTGCCTCAAATGATTTCGAATGTATTTTCAAACAATTACCGCAAGATCATGATGGGATCAATATTTAATTGCATGATCGCCTGTGTCGGCGGCTTATTCCTATCCTATTATCTGAATGTTCCTGCCGGAGCATGTATTGTATTTAATCTGACACTGATGTATGGCATTGCTAAAGGATTGCATTCTTTTAAACGAAAAACAGTTCCCGCCAGACAATAATTCGCTTATTTTTGCGTCATTAACTATCAGACTCAATCCGAATAGATTTGCGAACCAATAAAATTATATATCTGTTTCCGGCACTTATGTGCATTTTTTTATGCGGCTGCTCGGTGAAGAAAAACACACGGGCTACCCGCCAATGGCGTGCATTTACTACCCGTTATAATATTTACTATAACGGAAGCGAAGCATATAAAGAAGCGTTGACTGATTTTGAGAAGAGTTATGAAGACGACTATTCTCAATTAATCACCTTGCATCCGGTAAGTTCTCTTGCCGAAAAAGAAGCGTCCGGTAATGCCGGATTCGAACGAGCCATTGAAAAAAGTCAGAAAGCAATCAAATTGCGCTCAATACCCAAACGGCCGGCAAAAAATCCGCGTAAGGCCAATGACCCCGAATACAAAGCTTTTTTGAAACGGACCGAGTTTAATCCGTTTTTACATAACGCATGGCTGATGATGGGGAAATCACAATTTTACAAAGGTGATTTTCTCGGCGCTAATGCTACCTTTTTGTATATTACCCGCCACTTCGGATGGCTGCCGGAAACCGTTACGGAAAGTCAGCTTTGGATGGCTCGTTGCTATACCGAGATGGGATGGCTGTATGAAGCTGAAAATATGCTTTCGCAAGTTGATGTCAAACTGCTTCCTGCCTCTCTGCGTGAATGGTATGCTACCGTAATGGCAGGTTACCTTATCCGCAAAGGAGAGATGAAAGAATCAATTCCTCATTTGCTGGTAGCGATCAAAGGGGTAAAAAACAAAGCACAAAAAGCCAGAATGAAATTCTTGCTGGGTCAGATCTATGCTCAGAACGGAGATCCGGCAAAAGCATACAAATGCTATGGCGAAGTAATGAAACTAAATCCCTCTTACCGTACATATTTTAATGCAAGCATAAGCAGAACGGAAGTCATGCCAGCCGGCGACATGAAAAAAACAGAGAAGAAATTAAACCGGATGCAGCGTGATCCGCGTAACAAGGAATATCTCGATCAGATTTTTTATGCGAAAGGAAATCTTTATCTGAGCCGGAAAGATACGATAAAAGCCATCGAAGCCTATCAGCAAGCCGTATCCGAAAGTACGCGTAACGGTATGGAAAAAGCGGTCGCCGCCATCAAATTGGGCGATTTGACATTTGCCCGTGAAGAATACCTCAAGGCACAACCTGCGTATGCCTCGGCTGTTAGTATCATCACGGAAAAACACAAAGAGTATGGTCGCATCTCTCACTTGTCACAAGTACTCGACAACTTATCTACCCATGCCGAAACCGTTCACCTGCAAGACAGCTTGTTAACATTATCTGCAATGCCTGAAGCCGATCGGATGAAAGCAATTCAGAAAATCATTGATTCGATAATTGAGCAGGAGAAAAAAGAGGAAGAAGCGGCTCGGCGGGAAGAATATGAAAATAATAAAGGAAATTACACTCAACCGGAAATGAATACGCCGGCTACTCCGCCGGGGATTCAGTCGGGCGATAATTCTTGGTATTTCTATAATACGATGTCTGTAAATGCGGGTAAAACAGAATTCCAGAGAAGATGGGGTGCCCGTAAACCGGAAGATAACTGGCGTCGCAGAGATAAATCGCATGTTTTCTCAGAAGAGGATAGCGCGGCTACCGAAGAACAGGATCCGAAAAATGAAAACGTAGCCGAGACAGGCAGCGATGAAAAAAACGGAGAAAGTACCCCTGCCGCCAATCAGGAAGAAGCGGCCGATTCATTGGCCGATGATCCGAAAAATCCGGCTTATTATCTGAAACAGATTCCGATGACGGCAGAAGAGAAAGAGAATGCCCATCAGCTGATACAAGAAGGGTTGTTCAATATGGGCGTCATCTTTAATCAACAACTCGAAAACCTGCCTCTGGCAATCAAAACACTACTCGAGGCGGATGAGCGGTATCCGGACAATGAACATAAGCTCGACATCTATTACGAGGTATATCTTATGTATATGCGGTTACATGATGAAATGAATGCAGAAATTTATAAACAAAAGATACTTACGGCATTCCCTCAGTCGCCTTATGCAGTAGCTCTGAGCGATCCTGATTATATCCGCAACTTACGTGAAATGGATCAGAAGCAGAATGAGTTGTATGAACAGACATATAAAGAATATCTTGCGGGAAACACCTCTGCCGTACATAAAAACTATGAGTTCGTACTGGAAAAGTGGCCATTGAGCAAATTGATGCCGAACTTTTTATTCTTACACGCTCTTTCGTTTGTGAGTGAGAAAAAAGAAACGGATTTCAAAATGAACCTGGAAAAACTGACCGCTTTGTTTGGGGAAAGTCAAATGGGCCCATTGGCCGGACAAATGATAAAAGGATTAGCCGAAGGCAAGCAAATTTCATCAAATGGAAATATGGCGCGTGGTATGATCTGGAAAACAAGACTTGTTGCGGGAGCGGGAGAAACGGCTGCCGGCGATTCACTAATGCCTGCATTCAAATTAAACCAAAATGCGCCCCATCTGTTAGTATTAGCGTTCCAGACTGACTCAGTTCAGGTAAATCAACTTTTATTCGATATTGCGAAATATAATTTTACGAATTTTCTGGTAAAAGATTTCGATCTGGAAACCATTACCTTTAATGAATTATCAATGCTCGTTATCAAAGGTTTTGATAACTTTGAGGAGCTGAGCGAATATCGGCTTAAAATGGCCTTGCCATGGGGACTCACACTCCCTCAACAAGTTACACCAGTAATGATATCGGATGCAAACTTCAGGTTATTGCTCGAAGGACGTACTTTTGATGATTATTTCAGCTTCATGGAGCAATGTACCGAAGCAGAACTTACGAAAGAATAATTTTAGCATATGATGAATGAACATATACTTTGGGCGGATGATGAGATTGAACTGTTGAAACCGCATATTCTGTTTTTACAACAAAAAGGATACGATGTATCTACAGCAAATAATGGTACAGATGCAATCGATATGGCCAATGAGAAGCATTTCGATCTGATTATCCTGGATGAAAATATGCCGGGCTTAAGCGGATTGGAAACTCTGTCGATCATTAAGGAACAGCATCCTGCCATTCCGGTGGTTATGATTACCAAAAGTGAGGAAGAAGATATCATGAACCAGGCTATCGGCGGAAAAATTGCCGACTACCTCATCAAGCCGGTGAATCCGAATCAGATTTTACTGTCTATCAAGAAAAACCTGCATGGCAAAGAGATCGTATCGGAAAAGAATACGTCGGGATATCAGCAGGATTTCGGAAAAATAAGCATGCTTATCAATGATGCCCGCGATTACAACGATTGGATTGAGGTATATAAAAAACTGGTTTATTGGGAACTGGAACTCGAAAATGCAGACAAAGGCCTGATGGAGATGTTTAAAATGCAAAAGACGGAAGCCAATGCTGCATTTGTTAAATTCATCAAGAAAAATTACGAAAGCTGGATTACCGGAGCAGATCGCCCTTTGTTGAGTCCGGATCTGTTTCGCGACAGATTTTTTCCTATGCTCGACAAAGGTGAAAAAATTTTCGTAGTCCTGATAGACAACTTCCGACTGGATCAATGGCGTACGATAAAACCGATCTTAAGCGAATATTTCACGTTCGATGAAGATATCTATTATAGTATTTTACCAACCGCTACGCAATATGCCCGCAATGCTATTTTTTCAGGGCTGATGCCGGATAAAATCGCAAAGATGTTTCCGGAACTATGGGTAGATGAGGATGAGGAAGAAGGAAAAAACCTGAATGAGGAGCCGCTGATTCAAACACAGCTTGACCGCTATCGTAAAAAATATCCATTTGCCTATTATAAGGTAAATGAGTCTTCTTTCGGCGACAAACTGGTACAGAACTTTTCGAATATCGAAAACAATCCGCTCAACATCGTGGTATTGAACTTCATCGATATGTTGTCTCATGCCCGAACCGAGTCTAAAATGATTCGGGAATTGGCATCCAGTGAAGCAGCTTACCGTGCTCTGACCAAAACATGGCTGGAACACTCATCGACCATCGATCTGTTTCGCAGGTTGGCACAAAGCAATTACAAAGTAATCGTGACTACCGACCACGGGACCATCCGGGTTGATAATCCGATCAAAGTAATCGGTGACCGGAACACCAATACGAACCTACGCTATAAAGTGGGTAAAAACCTTAGTTACAATCCTAAGCAGGTATATGAGATCAAGTCGCCCGAACGCTTCGGATTACCGATTCTGAATGTGAGCTCGACGTATATTTTCGCTACAAACCGTGATTTTCTGGCTTATCCCAATAATTACAATTATTATGCGGGCTATTATAAAGATACATTCCAACACGGAGGCATCTCCATGGAAGAGATGCTGATTCCTTTAATTACTTTGACTCCAAAAAAAAGATAATCGGTAATTAACGCGCAGTGTCAAAAAAAAGATTATATTTTTGTATCTATTTAATAATTACCAAATAATGACTCAGATTACAATCAAAGGATTAGATCAGATTCACGAAGCAGCCCGCGAATTTATCAAATTGATCGATCAGGATACCGTATTTGCTTTTCATGGCGAAATGGGAGCCGGAAAGACCACGTTTATCAAGGCTATTTGTGAAGAACTGGGAGTGGAAGATGTTATCAACAGTCCGACTTTCGCTATCGTAAATGAATACCGCTCGGAATCTGCCGAACTGATTTATCATTTCGACTTTTATCGTATCAACAAGCCGGAAGAGGCTTACGACTTCGGTTATGAAGATTATCTTTACAGCGGTGCTCTTTGTTTTATCGAATGGCCGGAGAAGATCGAAGATCTGTTACCGGGAGATACTGTAGACGTTACCATCAGTGAAAACGAAGATGGGACACGCACGGTAACAATCGGTCAATAATAGAAATAAACAGGACCGGGCTGTTTCTGACACCCGGTCAACTTTGCCTTAAGTCTTTAAATTCCATACATATGCAAGCAGTAGAGATTTTTGTCGGCATCCTATTCCTCATTATCGGGGCTTTCTCCTTTTTGGCCGGGATCCTGAATTGGAACTGGTTTTTTCACTCGGTAAACGCCTCCATCTTCTTACGATGGTTCGGCCGTACCGGAGCCCGGTATTTTTATGGCACGATCGGAATAATCGTGGTCGTTATCGGCATTCTGATGCTTAGCGGAGAAATGAACTAATTTCTTTCCATAAATATTATACCTATGCTAAATCTACGAACTTATCTGGTCGGGATAATCACATTACTCCTGGCAATCTGTAGTTGTACACCACCGGCTCCTACTTACGAATCTGTAGCCGGAGATCCCATGGATGTACGAATTTACACCCTTGAAAACGGGTTAAAAGTGTACATGTCGGTATATAAAGATGCTCCCCGAATCCAGACGTTCATCGGCGTTCGGGCAGGCAGCAAAAATGATCCGGCAACCTCTACCGGATTAGCTCATTATTTTGAACACCTGATGTTTAAAGGAACCGGCAAGATGGGCACCAAGGATTTTTCGAAAGAGGAGCCGCTGCTCAATGAGATAGAGTCATTATTTGAACTTTACAGACAAACAACCGACTCCCTGCAACGCATACAGATTTATCATCAGATAGACAGTATTTCAAATGAAGCCAGCAAATATGCGGTATCAAACGAATATGACCGGATGATGACCTTTATCGGCGCACAAGGATCGAATGCATGGACCAGCAGCGATCAAACGGTATATACCGAGAATATACCGGCAAATCAACTCGAAAACTGGGCCTTGATACAGGCCGAACGCTTCCGGGATCCGGTAATCCGTATTTTCCATACCGAACTAGAAACGGTATATGAAGAAAAAAACCGCTCTCTGAACAGTGATCAGAGCAGGGTATTAGACACTCTCCTTCTGGCTCTTTATCCTCATCATACCTATGGTACTCAATCAACGCTGGGTACAGACAAAGACCTGAAAAACCCTTCCATTACAAATATCAAGAATTTTTTCAAAACATACTATGTTCCCAATAACATGGCCATCTGCCTGTCGGGTGACTTTAATCCGGATAGTGCGCTGGCTGTAATCCGCAGAAACTTCAGTGACCTCCAGCCGAAGGATGTGCCCGTTTATAAACCGGGAACAGAGCCGGTCAGAACCGAACCGATCATTAAAAACGTAAACGGACTCGAATCGGATATGGTGTATATCGGTTACCGGCTTCCGGGCGAAAAAGAAAATGATGACCAGATGAACCAGCTGATCAATTTTATCCTTTACAATGGTACTGCCGGACTGCTCGACCTGAATATTAACCAGCAACAGAAAATGATCGGATCAGGAGTTTATAATCTTAACATGAGTGATTATTCAACCTTCCTGTTATTGGGATATCCGAAAGAAGGACAACCGATGGAAGAGGTTAAAAACCTGTTACTAGCACAAATAGACTCTGTCAGAAGCGGTAATTTCGGCAACTGGCTGTTAGAGGCAGCAATCAATAATACCAAATTAGACCGGATGAATGCGCTGACAAACAATCAGGCACGCGCGATGGCCATGATCGATGCCTTTACCAACAATCAGTCATGGAAAGATTATGTTGACTCATTTGAAAAAATGAAAAAAATCACGAAACAAGATGTGGTTGCATATGCGAATAAATGGTTTACGAACGATTATGCCGTCGTGTATAAACACCGCACGCCGGATTTCAGCATTCCTTCTTTTCCGAAACCAACCATCACACCGGTACAGCTCGACCGAAACAGTAAGAGTAACTTTTTCCAGATGATTGAAAAAAATTCGGTGAAGCCAATTGAGCCGGTATTTGTAGATTATCAAAAAGACCTGATCAAAACGACAGCACAAAAAGATATCCCGATTCTCTATAAAGAGAATCAGGAAAACAGCATCTTCTCATTATATTATGTCTTCGATATGGGTACGGCCAATGACCGTCGCCTGCCGATTGCATTCAACTATCTGAATTATTTAGGTACCGCGACGCTCTCTCCGGAAGAGTTCAAAGAGAAAATGCTGACATTGGCATGCTCTTTTAATGTGATTCCACAAACAGATAAAACCTTTGTCGTACTGACGGGGTTGAACGAGAATATGGAAGCAGCCATGAAGTTGATGGAAGAATTGTTTAGTGATGCCCAGGTTAACCCGACCGCATTCATGAATGTGATTACGGACGAGCTAAAACTAAGAGCAGACAACAAACTGAATTACAACATCATAAACAAACAATTACAAAGCTACGGCCAATGGGGTGCAGTCTCACCGTCAACTTATGTATTATCAAATGAGGAGTTACAGAAACTAACCCCTCAGGACATGATTTCGCTGATCCGTTCTGCCAACCAGTTCAGACATCAGATCTGGTATTACGGGCCAAAAGAAGTAAAAGAGGTGGTGAAAAAAATCGACGACCTGCATCAGGTTGCCGGAGAGCTGAAAGAGGCGCCGGTCGCCATGCAATTCGAACAGCAACCGACAGAAACAACTACGGTATTTCTGACCGATTATCCCTCTAAACAAACCAGCATGACCTTATTGTCACGCGGCATCTTATATGACAGCAACCTGTCGACGTATGAGCGACTGTATAACAACTACTTCCAGGATGTAGCCTTCCAGGAGATGCGTGAAGCCCGGGGATTGGCATATACGGTTTATTCGGGTTATTTCGCGCCGCGCAAAAAGACCCAATATTACATGAATACCTCTTATATCGGCACGCAGAATGACAAGTTGCAAACAGCGGTAGAGCATTTCCAGACAATTCTGACGGATCTACCTGAGTCGCCAGAATCTTTCGAAGTGACAAAAATGAATGTAGAGAACCAAATCCGCACAAATCGTATTACAAAAGAAGAGGTATTGTGGAGTTACTACCAGGCCGTACTACTCGGATTAGATACGGATATTAACCAACTTGTTTTCAGTCAGCTCCCGACTTCGGATTTCTTCAAATTGAAAGGATTCCACGACCAATATATCAAAGGTGCAAAATACAACTATTGCTTATTAGGCAACGTTAATGAATTGGACATGAAATTTGTTAATTCAATCGGCCAGGTAAAAAAACTTTCATTAGAAGAACTTTTTGGTTATTAAGCTGTTTTTGACTACAAGAAGGATTAAACCGACAATGTATTAATTTGTATTTAAAGGAGTTGAGTTAACCCTCAGCTCCTTTATTTTTTTAACCATACAGAATCCCGCAATCGAAAAACATACCAAAAAAGGTAAGTCATTTGTTTTCAAGGCATATTAAATAAACTTTAAGTCTTTCAAAGAAACTAAACATGATTTATCTTTGTATGTTCCATTAATTAGAAATGTGTATCAAATTAGAATTGTGTATATGAAAATGAAATCTCTGAGTGTAGTAGTATTAACTGCACTATGTTTTTTTTCCTGTGGAAAAAAGGAGGAGGCAGCAAGTCCGGTGCGCCCTGTTAAAGTAACCACCGTAACATCCCGCAATGAGATCCGGAAAGATTATTCGGGTGTGGTTGATGTAGTAAAATTTGTAAATCTGGCATTTCGCGTACCAGGTCAGATTATTCAGTTACCTATTGTAGAAGGACAAAAAGTTAAGCAAGGAGATTTGATTGCACAAATCGACCCGCGCGAGATCAAACTACAGTATGAAGCGGCTAAAGCGGCTTATGAAACAGCTAAAGCACAATTAGAGCGTAATACCCGTTTGCTTGAACGCCAGGCCGTATCTCAGCAGGAGATGGAAATTGTTCGTTCCAATTACGAACAGGCTCGTTCTAATTTTGAAGCACAACAAAACAACATGTCTGATACCTATCTGCGCGCACCATTTACAGGTTCTATTACAAAGCGTGCCGTAGAAAACTATCAACGTGTCAATGCAGGTGAGACAATCGCCCAGCTTATTGACTCAAAAGATCTTCAGATCTATTTCACTATTCCGGATAATTCACTTGCCTTACTACAAGGCAATAACAAATCCTTTACCGTTGAATTTGAAGTATATAAGGGGATTAAATTTTCTGCTATCCTGAAAGAATATGTAGAAGCCTCTCCGGACGGAACCGGTATTCCTGTATTCCTGACAATTAACGACCCGCGTTTTGACAAAGACAAATATGATATCAAATCAGGTTTCTCTTGTAATGTCACCATGATCGTTAATTTGGATAACAAATCATTGGAATATCCATACGTTCCGTTAACAGCCGTATTCGGTTCTCCGGAAAATAATCAGCAAAACGTTTGGGTTTACAATACCTCAACCGGTACCGTATCGAAACGTCCTATCCAGACAGGCTCTCTTGTTGATGAAGGAAATGTCTTGGTAACATCGGGATTGAAAAACGGAGAAATCGTTGTAACAGCTGGTGTTACTCAGATTATCGAGGGTGAAACAGTTAAGATTCTTAAATAACACCGATCTATGAACATAGCTAAATACTCCCTTGCTCACACCAAGGTCATTTATTTCTTTTTAGCCGTTATGCTGATCGGAGGAATTGTTGCTTTCGACAAACTGGCTAAAAAAGAGGACGCACCTTTTGTTATCAAAAGTGCCGTTCTGATGTGTTACTATCCGGGGGCCACTCCGACTGAGGTAGAAAGACTGATTACAGAACCGCTTGAACGGGAAATACAGACCATGTCTGACATTAAGCGAATCAAGTCGGAATCATCTTTCGGGATGACAAAAATCACGGTAGAACTCCTTGACGCGACAAAAGCCGAAAACACACCCCAGAAATGGGATGAACTACGCCGTAAAGTATTGAATATCACGCCACGATTACCACAAGGCGCCAGCCCGGTGACGGTAGGTGATGATTTTGGTGATGTATTCGGTATCTATTATGGACTATCTGCCGACGAAGGTTTTTCTTATAATGAATTAAGAAACTGGACCCGCTATATTACCACCCGCCTGGCTTCGATCCCCGGCGTAGTAAAAGTAAGCAGTTTTGGAGAACGGACAGAATGTGTCAACGTATTCATTCCGATTCCGAAATTGGCAAATATGGGTGTAACACCACAACAATTGGCAAATGCGCTTGCTTCGCAAAACCAGGTTATAAACACCGGTGAACGCCTTGCCGGTGAAATGCAGTTGAAAATTGTTGCGTCAGGTACTTACAGCGACCTGGACGACATCCGCAATCAGATGATCACATCCGGCAACGGACAGCAGATCCGCTTAGGAGATATTGCCGTTGTAGAAAGAGGATATGTAGATCCACCTGCTACCCTGATGCGAATTAACGGTAAACGTGCGATTGGTATCGGCGTATCTTCGGATACGAAAAAAGACGTAGTGGCAATCGGCGATGCGGTTGCACAAGAACTTGATCAGATCAACCCGCTGTTGCCGATCGGTTTGAATATGGAGCCGATTTATCTGGAAGGCGATATCGCCCGCGATGCCAATAACGGATTTATCATCAATCTGATTGAATCCGTTGCCATTGTTATTTTCATCATCATGTTGGTGATGGGTCTGCGTGCCGGCTTATTGATCGGTAGTTCACTGATTTTCTCTATCGGTGGTACCATACTGATCATGATGTATATCGATACGGGGCTTAACCGTACATCCCTGGCAGGATTCATCATTGCGATGGGTATGCTTGTTGATAACGCCATTGTTGTAACAGATAATGCCCAGGTTGCGATTAAGCGCGGGGTGCCGAAAATAAAAGCATTAATCGACGGGGCCACAATTCCGCAATGGGGATTATTGGGTGCTACATTTATTGCAATCTGTTCATTCCTGCCGATTTATCTGGCACCGTCTGCGGTAGCGGAAATCGTTAAACCGCTGTTTATCGTACTTTCCGTATCGTTGGCTTTAAGCTGGATCCTGGCGCTTTGCCAGACAACAACTTTCGGAAGCTGGATTTTGAAATCAAATGACGGAGGAGAGAATAAAGATCCGTACGATTCTAAATTCTATCATAAATTCGAAAATGTGCTCCGTGCATTGATCAAACGCCGCTGGTTAACGATCAGCACGGCGGTTGTTGCTCTTTTCGTATCCTTGTTCATCATGGGGCTGATGCCTCAGAACTTCTTCCCAAGCATGGATAAAAACTATTTCCGTGCAGACATGTTCTGGCCAGATGGCTACAATATCCTGGAAGTAGAAAAAGATATGAAGGAGATTGAAAAAACACTGATGGCACAGCCGGAAGTAGAACGTGTATCCATTACAATGGGTTCATCTCCGCTTCGTTACTATCTGGCAAGTACCTCACTCGGGCCAAAACCGAATGTGGCGAATATCCTGATTGAGCTGAAAGATAAAGATCAGACGATTGAAAAAGAAAACTGGTTTAACAACTACATGCAGGACAATTTCCCGAATGTACTGACCCGTTCGAGCTTATTCAAACTATCTCCGGCAACGGAAGCAACGATCGAAATCGGCTTTAAAGGACCGAATACAGATACATTGGTCATGCTGGCAAACCAGGTAATCGACTTGATGCACAAACAAGGCGACCTGCACCACATCCGCAATAGTTGGGGAAATAAGGTGCCGGTAAGCACACCGGTATATTCTCAGGCAAAAGGACAACGTGTAGGGGTGACCCGTCAAA